>NZ_JAPVLS010000019.1:0-127851 GCF_027158125.1 Streptomyces sp. H39-C1 | reverse complement strand
GGTGTAGTGGCCGGTCAGGTAGGGCTTCGCAGCAGTCATGGCAGGAATCTCTTTCCGTGGATGTGGGGTGCGGGGTGCGGGGTGCGGGGTGGGTCGGGTGTGTTGTCCGGTGTCAGGCCGCCTGTTCGGCGCGGGGCACGGCTGATCCATGGACCGGCTGATCCATCGGTACGGCCGGATTCAGGGGATTCAGGCGAGTTGTGGGTCGGAAGCCGGGCTGGTGGCGGTAGCGGCGACAGCGGCGTCGGTGGGGGTCCGCGGGCGGATGCAGCGGGTGAGGAGCACCGCGAGGAGCGCTGTTGCGGCCAGGACCGCGGCGGCGACGGTGAAGACGGCGCGGTAGCCGGCGGTGAGCGCTTCCAGATGGGGTTGGTGGGTGGCCGCGTGGGCGGTGACGGAGCCGGCCAGGGTGGTCAGGGCGGCGAGGCCGATCGCCCCGCCGACCTGGCGGGTGGTGTTCACCAGTCCGCCGGCCAGGCCCGCGTCCTGTTGCGGGACGCCGTCCACGGCGAACGCGGTGAGCTGGACGAAGGCGATGCTCAGACCGAGGCCGATCAGGATGCTGGGACCGAGGACGTCGGCGAGGTAGCTCCCGTCGGCGCTGATCCGTGACAGCCACAGCAGTCCGGCGGCCTCGGTGAGCAGGGCCGCGGTCACGGTCGCGGTGCCGCCGACGCGCCGGGATATGCGGGGCGCCATGGCGGCGCCGAGCATGTTGGCCCCGGCCAGGGGAAGCTGGCCCGCACCAGTGGCCAACGGACTCGATCCGAGCACCAGTTGCTGGTAGAGCGGCAGGAAGAAGAACAGGGCGATCCACACGGACCCCAGCAGCGCCATCAGCTGGTTGCCCGCCGCGACGCGGCCGGTGGTGAACAGTCGCGGCGGCATCAGCGCGTTCGGCCGGCGGAGCTCGATCACGACGAAGGCCGCGAGCAACGCGGCGGCGCCGAGGAGGGCGCCGAGCACCCGGCCGTCCGTCCAGCCGGCGCCGCGTGCGGTGGTCAGCCCCCAGACCAGGCAGGTCAGGGCGAGTGTGACGGTGGTGGTGCCCAGCAGGTCGAACCGTCCGGCCGTCCGGGCGGGCGCCGCCCGTGGTACGAGGGCCGCGACGGCGACCAGGACCAGCACCGACCCGAGTGCGACGGCGTAGAAGATCCAGGGCCAGCCCCAGGCCTGGGTGAGCACACCGCCCAGCAGGACGCCGCCCGCCCCTCCCGCACCGGAGACCGCGCCCCACACCCCCAGGGCCCGGCCACGCCCGGGGCCGGACGGGTACAGGTCCATCGTCAGAGCGAGCGCGGCCGGGGCGATGGCGGCGGCGCCGAGGCCCTGAACGGCGCGGGCGGTGATCAGGACGCCGGGGGAGGCGGCCACTCCTGCGGCCAGCGACGACACCGCGAACAGCGTGAGGCCGGCGATGAGTACCCGGCGGCGCCCGAGCAGGTCGGCCGTCCGCCCGCCGGCCAGGAGCAGCGCTCCGAACGCCAGGCCGTAGGCGTTGACCACCCACGTGGTGCCGCCGTCCGACAGGCCCACCCCGGCCCGGATCTGGGGGAGCGCCACGTTCACGATCGAGGTGGCGAGCGCGCGAGTACAGGCCTTCATCGGCCGGGACGAGGAACTCGCGCGCTTCGCGGCGGCCTTGGCCTGCGATCCGCAGGCGCCGTTCGCGTTCTACGTGTTCGGGCCGGGTGGCATCGGGAAGTCGACGCTGCTGCGCCGGCTGGCGGACCATGCCCGTAAGGCGGGCCGGCTGCTCGTCGAACTGGACGGCCGATTCGTCGGCCGGGATCCGGCCGACTTCGAGCGCGCGGCCGCCCCGTTCCTGGACGTCGCCGGCACGGTCCTGTTCGTGGACTCCTTCGAGCACTGCCAATGGCTGGAGAGCTGGCTGTGGCACCACTTCCTGCCGCGCGCCGCGGACGGCGCCCTGGTCGTCCTGGGCGGCCGGCTCGCGCCGCAGCCGCAGTGGAGCTCCGATCCCGCCTGGGCCGGGCTCCTGCACGTGGCCGAACTGGAGCCGTTCTCCGCGGAGCAGGCCCGGAGCGTGCTGGTCGCGGCGCGGATCCGGCCCGAACTGCGGGACCTGGTGCTGCGCTTCGCCGGAGGCAACCCGCTGGCCCTGTCCCTCGCGGCGGCGGCGGACTCGACGGGCTGGAGCAGGGAGGAGACGTGGTCGCCCTCGGGCGACGTCCTGCGCACGCTGTTGGCGGGGCTGATCGGAGAGGTGCCGACGGCGGCTCACCGCCGTGCCCGGGAGGTGGTGGCACAGGCGCATTCGACCTCCGAGGAGCTGCTGGCCGCGGTGCTGCCCGAGGAGGACGCCCATCTGCTGTTCGGCTGGCTGCGGGAGCTGCCCTTCATGGAGTCCACGCACCGGGGGGTTCACCCGCACGACGCCGCACGCGAGACCCTCGCCGCCGACCTGCGCTGGCGGGCACCCAACGCCTTCCTGACGATGCGCCTGCGGCTGGCGGAGGAGTACATGCGCCTGCTGCGCGAGGCACCCGAGGAGCGGGTCTGGACGGTCACCGACGAACTCTTCTACCTCTTCCGTGAGGTGGAGCTCCTGGCGCGGCTGCGCACGTGGTCCCGCGAGGACGAGGTGCACGACCGTCCGCTGCACGCGGACGACCTCGACACCGTACTGCGCATGGCCGAGGAGACCGAGGGCCCGGAATCCGCGGAGCTGGTCCGCTACTGGGCGCGGCGTCAGCCGCAGGCGTTCAGCGTCTACCGTCTGGTGAACACGGGCCGGATCGTGGCGTTCACGGCCCGACTCGCCCTGCCGGCCCCTCCCGACCCCCAGGACCTGGCCACCGATCCCGTGGTCGCGGCCGCCTGGGCGTACACCGACGCCACGGCGCCGGTGAGCCCCGGCGATCACATCGGCGTGAGCCGCTTCTCGATCTACCCCGAGCGGTACCAGATCCCCTCGCGCGTCATCGACCTGAGCAGTTCCCGCGCCCAGGCGGAGGCCGCCCGCGCCCGCGGCCGCGCCTACGGCTTCGCCGTCTGGCGCGACGCCGACACCTGGGCCGAGCGCGTCAGGGGCAGCCTCGCCGACACCGGTGCGCGACCACTGGTCGGTGAGCACACCTACGGGCTGTTCGGCGTCGACTGGCGACAGGTGTCCGTCGAGGCCTGGATCGGCCGCTTCATATCGGCCCCCGGCGTGCCTGCCGAGTCCGGACCACCGCACGGCTCGCGGAGCGCGTTCGACCAGGCCGTGCGCGAAGCCCTGTCGCACTGGCGCGACCCTGGCGCCTTCGCGGCCTGTGCCCTGATGCGCGCCCGTCTGGCGGCCGACTTCGCCGACCCCGTCGAGGAACTGCGCGCCCTGCTGCGCCAGGCCACCGACGACCTCGCCCGCGATCCGCGCGGAGTGCGGGCCCGCGAAGCCCTGACGGCGAGCTACTTCTCCGGCGCGCCCACCCAGGAGGCCGCCGCCCGCCGCCTCGGCCTGCCGTACGGAACCTACCGGCGTCACCTGCGCCAGGGACTGGACCTGCTGTGCGAGGCGCTGTGGGAGTGGGAGCTGCACGGTTCCCACAAGGCTCCGTAGCGGGAGACCGCACTCCCGGGACCGGGACCCGGCCTGGTGCAGCGGTACCGGTGTCAGGGTCGGCTGCGGCGTCGTGCTCGACATCGGGCGGGACGCCTCCACCGGCAGGCGAACCGTCGCGAAGGTCTCCGGGGACAGGAAGCACCCGACGAACTTCGGGCGGCTCTGCACGAAGGGCTCCAGGACGGCGCCCACTTCTCCGTCTGCGGCGACGCGGGTCGCATGGCCAAGGACGTCGACCGGACGCTGCGGCAGATCGTCGCGGCACACGGCGGCATGGACGGGCAGTCGGCCGCCGCGTACGTCCGGCAGTTGGCGTCCGACAAGCGGTACGTCCGCGACGTCTACTGATCGGCCGCCCGACTGCCGACCTGTCTGCCATCTGCAAGGCATCCTGCGAGTACAGCGCCAATCTCCGGCTCGCCGACTTCACCTCCGACCGCACGATCCTCGTGACCCACCGCAACGGTGAATCACTCACCGCCGAGCACGGCTTTCCGCTGCGTCCCGTCGTCCCGCACCGGGACCGCCGCTGCTCCCACCAGGAACACGAGGGAGACGGACCACCTCTGTGAGCGTCACGGGCGCAGTAGGGGGAACGATCAGTAAGCCCCGGGATTGAGTTCCCGCAGGACGGCCTCACCCGCCGCGCGGTGCTCGGCGGCCGCCGCCGGATCCGTTGCGTCCAGCACGATCGCGATGCCCTCGTGGGCCAGCGCCTCCTCGGACCGGTATCCCAGTTTCGGGGCCAGCTCCAGTGCCTGCCGGTGCAGCCGCAGGGCCTCGTCGGGGAGGCCTGCGAGCCGGCAGGTCTCGCCGTAGCCGTTGAGGAAATGGATCTTCCAGTGTTCCTCGAACAACTCGTCCAGCAGTGCGAACGCCTCCCGGTGGCTGGCCAGCGCCTCCTCGTAGCGGCCCATCTGCCGCAGCGCGACGCCCAGGCAGTTGAGGCACCACGCCTCGTTGTTCATGTGCCCGTCCTCACGGGCCAGGGCCAGTGCCTGGTGCAGGTGCTCCGCCGCCTCGTCGGGTGCCTCGCCGGCGATGGCCACGCCGAGGGTGATCCGAGCCGTCAGCGTGGGCGGCCAGGACGGGTCCGCGTGGGGAATGTCGAGCACTTCGCGGGCCCGCTGCGCCGCCTGGTCGCGGTGTCCCAGCTGCAGCATCGCCCAGGCCTCCGACGCGGCCGCGTGGGCCGCCCCCGTCGGGCAACCCGCCTCCTCGTACAACTTCCCCGCCAGCCTGAAGAGTTCGAGCGGCTCGTCGACATGGCCCTCGTCCGACTTCAGATAGCCGCGGCGCATCGCCAGTTCGGCCTCCGACCGTACGTCCCCGGTCCTGGACAGCCCCAGTTCGGCCGCCTCGTACGCGGCGCCCGCCTCCGCCATCCGGCCCGCGTTGTAGCGCGCGAAGCCCAGGTCGCTGTGCGCCTCGGCCAGTTGCAGCGGATCGCCCAGGCGCTGCGCGGCGGCCAGCGACCGCTCGAAGAGGAAGTTGAGGTGCGTCGTGCCGCAGCGCCGCGCGAAGTACGCCCGCAGGAAGCGCGGCAGCTCGCTCACATGCACATCGGCTCCGATGGCGACCGCTGTTTCGAAGACGGCGATCAGCGTTTCGTACTCCGAGGTGAGCCAGGCGAGGGCCGCGTGCTTGTCCGCGAACTGCGGCAGGGCGGCCGGCGGCCGGCCCGCGGAGGCCGGGCGGCCGGGCGACAGGACCGGCAGCGCGGCGTCGGCGGCGGCCGCCGCGTGCACGTAGTAGTCGAGGAAGCGGCCCAGCGCCCGCTCCCGCTCGGCCGGCGAGTCCTGCTGTTCGCAGGCCCGGCGGGCGTGCTGGTGCACCAGGTCGTGCAGCCGGTAGCGGCCCGTCGCCGGCTGCTGGACCAGGTGCGCGTCGAGCAGGTCCTCCAGCATCTCCCTGGCGCTGTGCAGCGGCACGTCCGCCAGGGCCGCCGCCACGTACTCGTCGAAGGCGGTCCCGGGCAGCAGGCCCAGCATCCGGAACAGGCGGGCCTGGGCCCGGTCCAACTGCCGTACGGACATGGCGAACGCGGTGTCGAACTCGGTCGCGCCCTCCGACAGCCGCTCCACGAGGATGCCGACCGTCCAGCCGGGCCGGTGCCGCAGCCGGGCCGCGGCCAGCCGCAGGGCCAGCGGCAGATGGCCGCACAGCCGCAGCACCTCGGCGGCGGACTGCGGATCGCGGGCCAGCCGCCCGTCGGGGCCGCTGGGGTCACCGCTGGCGCGGGCCAGCAGCTCCGCGCTCTCCTCCGGACTCAGCACGTCCAGCGACACCGGGGGCACCTCGTCCAGGCCCAGCAGCCGGTTGCGGCTCGTGATCAGGGCCACGGAGGGGCCGGCGCCGGGCAGCAGCGGGCGGACCTGGTCGGCGTCGGCGGCGTTGTCGAGGACGATGACGGCCCGCCGGCCGGCGAGCTCCGACCGCCAGCAGGCGGCCAGCTGTTCCACGCCCTCCTGCGGGACCCTCTCGGACGGGACGCCGAGCGCGCCGAGCAGCATCCGCAGGACCGAGCCGGGATCGAACGGCTCCCGGCCCTCGGTGAATCCGTGCAGGTCCACATAGAGCTGGGCGTCCGGGTACCGGTCGGTGAGCCGGTGCGCGGCATGCACCGCCAGACAGGTCTTGCCGACGCCCGCCATACCGTCGACGGCGACCACCTGATGGCTGTCCACCGCGGCGAGCACGGCCGAGAGTTGGGCCTCGCGTCCGGTGAAGTCCGGTACGTCGCGCGGCAGATCATTGCGGGGCTTCGGCGGGACCAGCCGGCTGGCCTTCGGGGGCGCGGGCAACGGGTTCGAGGACCGTTCCCACAGGGGCCGCAGCGGGCGGGGGTCGCGCTTGACGAGCCGGCAGAGGGCGATCACCGCAGGCCAGGGCGGCACGGTCTGTCCGCTGAGGTAGCGCGACAGCGACGAGGAGCTGAGGCCTGCGTCCTTCGCGAGAGCCCGGACGCCGAGCCCGGACAGCTCCTGGAGCAGGCGCAGTCGGGCGGCCAGTTCGTCCTGTGGGTCGGCCTGCGCTGTTCGCTGTTCCATGTCCACCGTTCCCCCGCTTCGCTGTCCCGCCCCGGCCGAAGTATTACGGGCCGTTTCTCCGCTGGTCAAGGCTGTTCCAGCTGTCCCAGAGCGTCCCATCGCCGTCGTCGTAGAAGGCCGGAACGGCTGTTATGGAGTCACGCCCCGGGGAGAACGGGGCACCGAACAACACGAGGAGCAGACCGAGATGCAGTCCCGTATGCAGAACCCCGCCGTCGTCCTGTCCGACGCGATGCAGCCCATCCAGCAGATCTTCAAGGCCGTGCACTCCGGCGGGGTGGACGGTCAGACGCTGGAGCTGGTGCATCTGCGGGTCAGCCAGATCAACGGCTGCAGCGCCTGCGTCGACGGCGGCGCCAAGACGGCCCGCAAGGCCGGAGTGAGCGATGAGCGGCTGGCCACGGTCGTCGCCTGGAGGGAAGCCCCGTACTTCACCGACGAGGAGCGGGCGGCCCTCGCGCTGGCCGAGGCCGCGACGCGGCTGGCCGACACTCCCGACCCGGTGAGCGACGAGGTCTGGGACACGGCCGCCACCTACTTCGACGAGAAGCAGCTGGCCGCGATCGTCCTGATGATCGGCGTCACCAACATGTTCAACCGGCTCAACGCCACGACCCGTCAGATCGCCGGCGCGTGGGGATGACGGGCACCGGCCCCGGCCGGCGGGCACGGACCCGCCGGCCGCCCGACCCGGGGCCCCAGGGGTGAGTGGCCCCGTGAACGCCGGTTTCGGAGGAGCCGCCACCGCGGCGGCTCCTTAGCATGACGATGCCATCCATCACATCACGTACCAGGAGGAAATCCACCATGAAGGACACGCAGAAGCCCGCCAGCACCACCGCCAAGAGCACCACCGGGACCGACAAGAGCTTCGAGGGATTCACCGCCGAGGAACGCGATGCGATGAAGGAGCGCGCCAAGGAGCTGAAGGCGTCCGCGCGCCGCGGATCGCGCGCCGAGAAGGCGGCGGAGGAGGAAGCCGCCGTGGTCGCGAAGATCGCCGAAATGGAGGACTCGGACCGGGTGATGGCCGAACGGATCCATGCGGTCGTCAAGGGAAGTGCGCCGGACCTCGCACCGAAGCTCTGGTACGGGATGCCCGCGTACGCCAAGGACGGCAAGGTCGTCTGCTTCTTCCAGAGCGCGCAGAAGTTCAGCGCGAGGTACGCGACGTTCGGCTTCAGCGACAAGGCCAACCTCGACGAAGGCGCCATGTGGCCGACGTCCTACGCCTTGAGGGAGCTGAGCGCCACCGACGAGGCGCGGATCGGCGCGCTCGTGAAGCAAGCGGCGAGCTGAGGGAAACCCGTGGGTCCGGGGGCCTGGCCCTTCTGGAGCAAGGCCCGAGCCCCGGACGTCCTCTACTCCACGTCGTCCCAGGCCATCGAGCTCATGCGCCAGCCGGCGGGCGTCCGGATGAACTGGGTGGTCTTGTGGCCGGAGCCCTCGAACCAGTCGCCGTTGAGGAAACCGGACTTGCGGTAGTCGCTGAACCGGTGCGCGATCGACCCGAAGATCTCGGTCCGCTCGGCGACCTCCCACTCGGAGAACTCGGTCAGAGTCCCATCGGTGAGGATCCTCTCCCGGGGCTCGATGAACGCGTCGAGGTCGTAGACCACCGGCTCGGCGCCGACGTTCTTGATGATCATTCCTTGCGGGATGAACACCTCACGGACGACGTCGACGTTCGGCCGGCTGCCGGCGGTGTTGGTGAACGCGCCGAGGAAAGCGCGCATCAACTGGTCGAGTTCGGCCTTGACATCGGACACGGGTACCCCTCCCACACGGCGATCTCTTCGCGCCTGATCGTGGCCCACCACCCACGGGTCAGCAAGCCCCGTGGCGGCCGGGACGATCCTCAGCGCGGCCGGGTACGCGTCCGGGGCACTCGCGGGCCGCGGAACGGCAGGGTGCTGCTGAGCACGAGGTTGGTGGTCGTGCTGCCGAACTGGGCCAGGGCGTCGACGATCTCCTCCAGGTCGGCCATCGATGTGGTGGCCACCTTCAGGACGTAGCAGTCGTCGCCGGTGGTGCGCAGGCACTCCAGGATCTCGGGGCGCTCCTCGATCAGCCGGTGCAACGGCTCGTGCCGGGTCCCCGGGTATTTCAGCCGGACCACCGCCAGCACCCCGTACCCGGTCCGCTCCAGGTCCACCTGCGCCCGGTACCCGGTGATCACCTCGGCCGTCTCCAGCCGCCGTACCCGTTCCGTCGTCGCCGACGCGCTCAGGTTCACCCGCCGTGCCAGCTCCGTGAAGGCGATCCGGCCGTCCTTCTGGACCTCCGCGAGGATCGCCCAGTCCGTCTCGTCAAGACTCTCCGTCATCCGCTCAGATTACCGGCGAATCCACGGGCGAACCGCCTCTGAACAGGGAGGAATCCCTTCTGGCCGCCCGGGCGGCCTGGCTAGGCTGAGGTCTGTGAAGATCGGCGTCAACATCCTCAATTTCGGCCCCGGCACCGACCCGGGAGTCCTGCGGAGCTGGGCCCGGACCGTGGAAGGCCTGGGCTTCGATCTGCTGATGCTCTCGGACCACGTCGCCATCACTCCCGACGTCGCCGAGCGCTACCCGGCACCCTTCTACGAGCCCTTCACCACCCTGTCGTGGCTGGCGGGCCTCACCACCCGGATCCGGCTCGGCACGACCGTCCTCATCGCCCCGTACCGGCACCCGCTGCTCACCGCCCGGATGGCGGCCAACCTGAACGAACTGAGCGGCGGCCGGCTGGTCCTCGGCGTGGGGGTGGGCTGGGCGCGGCAGGAGTTCGCGGCCCTCGGGATCCCGTTCGAACAGCGTGGCCGCATCACTGACGACCATCTGCGCGACATCCGGGCGGCCTGGACGGACACCGCCTCCTACGGAACGCGGCGGATCCCGGTGTGGGTCGGCGGCAACAGCGACGCGGGACTGCGCCGGGCCGTGCGGCTCGGCGACGCGTGGCATCCGCTGCGCTGCACCATGCCGTGGCTGCGCGAAGCCGCCGACAGGCTGCAGGCGTCCGCGGCCGGGCAACAGCTCCCGGTGCCCGCCTTCGCCCCGCGGATCGCTCTGAAGATCACCGCCGGACGGGTCGGCGGACCGGAACGACTCGCCGGTGAGGGCACGATCGACCAGATCATGGACGACCTCGACCAACTGCGGCTGCTCGGCGCCGACTCCGTAGTTCTCGACACCTACGGCGGCGACCCCGGTGAGACCTGCCGACCGCAGGGGAGTTGGCAGGCACTCGCCACGGTCGCCGCGCACTTCTGTCCGCCCCGCACCAGAACGGAGCCGTCATGACCACACCCGACGACCACGCCCTCCTCCGGCGGGCCATCGCGCTCGCGGCCAAGGCACGCGAGGGCGGTGACCCGCCGTTCGGGTCGCTGCTGGCAGCACCGGACGGGACGGTGCTGGCCGAGGAGCACAACACGACGCTCACCGGCCAGGACATCACCGCCCACCCGGAGCTGAAGCTGGCGCGGTGGGCCGCGAAGGAACTGGACGCGGCCACCGCGGCGCAGACCACGATGTACACCAGCTGCCAGCCGTGCGAGATGTGCGAGGCGGTCATCCAGCGGGCGGGGCTGCGGCGGGTGGTGTTCGCGCTGTCCAACGAACAGCTCCTGGACATCAGGCCCGGCAGCGGGCAGCCGCCCGTGCCGCAGGACGGCCCCGCGCTGCTCGACGAGGTACGGGCCGTCGTCGAGGGGTACTACCGCTGACCGTCCGGCAGCGCGGCCGTCCCGCCCGTCCCGCCCGTCCCGCCCGTCCCGCCCGTCAGGCGTTCACCAGGGCCGAGGAGAACTGGTTGGCGGGCCGGGGGAGGCCGTAGTGCTCGCGCAGGGTGCGGCCGGTGTACTCGGTGCGGAACAGACCGCGCTCCCGCAGGATCGGCACCACCCGCCGCACGAACACCTCAAGTCCTGAGGGCAGAACGGCGGGCATGATGTTGAACCCGTCGGCCGCCCCGTTCCTGAACCAGTGCTCGATGGTGTCCGCCACCTGCACCGGCGTGCCCGCGAAGGTCCGGTGGCCGCGGCCGCCGCCGAGCCGGCCGATCAGCTGGCGCACCGTCAGCCGCTCCCGGCGGGCGAGCTCCACGACCAGGGTGTAGCGGCTCTTGGAGCCCTCGATCTCGTCCTCGTCGGGCAGGTCCGCCGGCAGTTCCTCGTCGAGGGCGAACCGGTCGGGGTCGAGCCCCAGCAGGGTGGCGAGCTGGAGTTTGGCGTACTCCGGCTGGATCAGCCGGCCCAGCTCCGCGTCCAGCTCCAGCGCCTCGGCCTCGGTGTCGCCGATGACCGGCACGATGCCCGGCAGGATCTTCACGCCGTCCGGGTCCCGGCCGGCCGCCGCGGCCCGCCGCTTGACGTCGGCGTAGAACGCCTGGCCCTCCTCGAAGGTCGGCTGGGCGGTGAACACCGCCTCGGCGTAGCGGGCCGCGAAGTCCTTGCCGTCCTCGCTGGACCCGGCCTGTACCAGCAGCGGATGGGCCTGCGGTGAGCGCGGCACGTTCAGCGGACCGTCCACCTGGAAGTACTTGCCGACATGGCCGAACCGGTGCACCCGGTCCGACTCGGCGTGCACCCCGCGGTCCTTGTCCGCCACGACGGCGCCGTCCTCCCAGCTGTCCCAGAGCTTGGTGGACACCTCGATGAACTCCGCCGCCCGCTCGTAGCGGTCGGCGTGCGCGGGCTGGGCTTCGAGGCCGAAGTTGCGCGCCGCGGCGTCGCCTGCGGTGGTGACGATGTTCCAGCCGGCCCGGCCGCCCGAGATGTGGTCCAGCGAGGAGAACCGCCGCGCCAGGTTGTACGGCTCGTTGTAGCTGGTCGACGCGGTGGCGATCAGCCCGATCCGGCTGGTCACGGCGGCCAGCGCGGTCAGCAGCACCGTCGGCTCCAGCCGGCCGCTCGGCCGCCGGCCCGGGTCGCCCCACAGCGCGGGACTGTCCGCCAGGAACAACGAGTCGAACGCGGCGTCCTCGGCGATCCGGGCGAGCCGCTGGTGGTAGGCGACGTCGATGTGTGCCAGCGGCTCGGACTCGGGCAGCCGCCACGACGCCTCGTGATGGCCGGTGTCATGGATGAACAGATTGAAGTGCAGGCTGCGGTCGGTGCTGCTCATGATGCGTCGGCTCCAAGGAGAAGGTCCGGGTGCGGGGCGGCGGGGAGGGAAGTGAACGCGGCGCTGCGCTGCGCCGTCCTCACAGAGGTGGTCGCCCGGTGTGGCCTCTGTGCCCTGGATCGGAGACCGGCGCATCGAGCCGGCGGGCAGCCGACGGAAGCGGGGGTCTCAGGATCAGGGCGCGAGCGCCGCACCAGCCTGCTGGCGGCATGACGGAATATCGCGGCACAGGGATATCTGCCGGAAATGCGACTGGCGGAGCCAGTTCAGCGGGAAATGAGCCGACAGCGGCGACTACATCGCATCGCACCGAGGCAGGCGCATCGCGCCTGCTCTCCAGGGTGCCGAATCGATCTCATGTGCCGACACTAACCAGGCCCGGTCAGGGGCGACAAGGTTTGTTCCAGGCCTGGAATTAACTCCCGACGGAGCCTCGGGAGCGCGCGTGCGAGCGAGATGGGGCAGACCCGACGTCAGGCCGGGCGGTGGCCCCAGGCGGTGATCATGCCGGGGGAGAGCTCGGCGAGTTCTGGGGATGCCAGATAGGCCAGCGCCTCGTCCACCGTCCGCGCGTCCACCAGCCCGCTGGATTCCAGGCTGGGACGCATCCGTTCCCAGGTGGCCCGCCAGAAGGCGGTCACCGGCGCGTCGGGGGTCAGCGGCGGCACGTAGATCTCCGCTCCGACGTCGGACAGACCGTGGGACCGCAGCAGCCCCGGATAGCCGGTGACCCAGCTGATGTCGGTGCCGATCGTGTCGCCCAGCGCGTGCCACATGGCTGCCATCGTGCGCCGGTAGGCCGGGTGCGCGGAACGGGCCGTGGTCAGATCGACGGCGTCGCTGACGACGAGCCATCCCCCGGGGGCCACCCAGTTCGCGAGCCGCGCCAGCACGGCATCGTGCCGGGGCAGGTGCATGAGGACGAACCGGCAGTGCACGAGGTCGAACCGGCCCGGTCCCAGGTTCGGATCGGCCAGCTCCGGGTCGGCGAGGTCGGCGATGACCGTGTGCACGCGGCCTCCCGGCTGCACCGCCAGGAAACGGGTGTCGCGATCGACGGCGACAACGCTGTCGACGCCCGCCGTCCCGGCCAGCCAGCGCGTGATGGTCCCCGTTCCGGCGCCCGCGTCCAGACAGGCCCATCCGGGCCCGGCCCCGAGCGCCGAGAGGCGCCGGAACGTCACGTCGTCGTAGGCCAGCGCGCCGTAGTCGATCCGCGCGGCCTCGCCCTGCCGCTCCGGCGGGAAGAGGTCCCTGCCGTAGTGGCCGGTGGCAGGGGAGCCGGCCGGCCGGTTGTTGCCGCCCGCAGGGGCGGACGGCCGGGAGTCGGACATCGGATCCTCGTTTCTGCCTCGCCCGGTCGAGATGCTCCACCGTCGTACTGCTCGCGGCGGCCCGGGCGCACCGGCTCCACGGTCGCACCGCCCGCTCGGGTGGTGGGAACACCGACCTTCCCGAGCGCTTCCGCGCACACCACGACCCCTTCGATCCTGGAGCCACCGGACGGATCCCGCCACCGCAGCCGGTTGACGGCCCGGCTCATTGCGGCACCCGTGCGTGGATCATGATCACGGCGGGAAGCCGGATCAGGGCTGCTCGTCGATGATGCGGCGGATCTCCACCCGGGCGTCGGTCTCCTGCCGGCAGCGCATATCGGGCATCCGCCGGCGACCGCGGGGATGCGCGCGCCGGACGGGGTTCCGGTGATCAACTCGCCTCTGGTAGAACCTCCTTGATCACGGCTGGGACGGGGCGGCGGCTCCCGCGACGGCGGTGCTCCCGAGTCTCGACGGCATGGTTGGCTCCGGTTCTTCGATGGCATATTCCAAAGGCGAACTAAATGTCGCCTGCGCCCAGGACGGACAGCCCCGGCTGCTTCCTTCGGACGGTGCTTCGCGTCGCCCATCGATCGACGGAGGTCACAGAGGAGTCACGATCCAGACAGCCGCAACCGATCGGACGAAACGACCGTGCGCCCGCACCGGACCGGGCGCAGCCCCAGCCGAGGAGACCCCCCATGGCCACGAGAACCGCTCCTGAACTGCCGCCCTTCACCCTTGAGTGCCCCCCGATCTGGTGCCCGGTTCCGGCTCGCACGCATCCACAGGCGGACGGTATCGATGATCATCTCCTGGACTGGGTCAAACGCACCGATCTCATACGCAGTCGGCCGGCTGCCGAGCGCTTCCACTCGGCCGGCTTCGGTGAGTTCGCGGCTCGGGTGTATCCGCGAGCCACCCAGTTGCACTTGGTGGCGGAGTGGCAGGCGTTCAACTGGATCGTCGATGACCGGCTCGATGAGGGGTACCTCGAAGGCACCTACCAGGAACGCGAGGAGGTCGTCCGCGATCTGGTCGCCCAGCTGCCGCTGGATCTTCGCGCCCCTCGCGCGTCCGGTCCGCTGACGGCGGCGCTGTCCGACCTCTGGCAGCGGACGGCGTCCCAGCATTCCTGGGCGTGGCGAGAGCGGTTCGCCACTCACTACGTGGACTTCCTGGCGTTCACCCTGCTGTCGCACTCAGATCCGGAGAAGTCACAGGAATCCCCCTCCGACATGACGGCATTCATTCGGCGCCGCCGGTTGAACTCCGGGTGTGAGATGAGCTTCGACCTCATCGAAACAGCGAATGCCCGGGAGGTTCCGGCCTCCGTGGCGCGCAGTGACGCCTATCGAGCCGTCCGATTGGCTGCCAATGACGTCATCTCCTGGACCAACGACATGTTCTCCATACGCAAGGAGAACGCCCGCGGCGACCAGGACCACCTCGCGGCCGTTCTCCGACACGACACCGGTAGTACCTGGGAGGAGGCCCTCACCCACGCGTCGGACCTGGTCGAGGCGCTCACCCGGGATTTCCTCGAGGCCGCCGCTGACCTTCGCGCCATTCGCGGCGTTTACGGCCTCGACGAGGACGCCTGGACACGGGTGGATGAATCGCTGACCGACCTTGGCGAATGGATCGCCGGCAGTTTGAGCTGGCACCGGTGGTCCCCCCGCTACAGAGACGTGGAGACCACCGAAGCAGGCGCCGTTCCTACCTACGTCGAAAGGCACTTGATGTGACCGCAGTGATTCATATGCGGTCCGGCGCAGACCGCCCGGAGAAGGTCACCGACTCCGAAGCCAGCGGGTCAGCGCCCTCCACCAGGGTGTTCCCTGCTGTGGCGCGTGCTGTGGCGGCAGGGGGATCGGCGGGGCGGTGGGCGGCATCTCCGCCCTCGTCGGAGCCTGGGCCGTCGCCGGCGTCCGCTGAGCGGGCGGTGTGGTCGGCCACGGCGTCGTCGGCGTCTCCGATTGAGTGGGCCTGCGCGGGGTGAAGGTCACCGGAAGCGCGTCGAGGTTTCGGGACAGGAGGGTAGGAGTCCACGTCAACTCCTCCTCGTCGACGGCCAATGCCAGGTCGGGCAACCGGGTGAGCAGTGCGTCGATTCCCGTGTCCGCGATGGCGCGGCCGAGGTCCTGGCCCGGGCACTCGTGCGGCCCGCGACTGAATGCGAGGTGGGAACGGTTGCCGTACATCGGCACGGTCGGATCGGGGCGAACCGCGGGGTCGACGTTGCCGGCGGCGAGGCAGAGCACCAGCATGTCCCCACTCTTGATGCGCTGTCCGCCGAGTTCCGTGTCACCGGTGGCCCAGCGACCGTAGACGGCCGTGAAGGGCGGTGAGTCCCACAGCGACTGTTCCAGGGCGTCGGGAATGGTCATCTGGAGGCCGGCCAGCGACGCTCGGAACCGGCGGTCGGTGAGCACCATGCGCAGGGTGTTCACGATCAGGTTGGCCGTGGTCGAGTAGCCGGCGATGAGGACGAGGCGCAGGTGTTCCACGGCCTCGTCGTCGGTGAGCGACGCGGGATTGCCGATGAGCCAGGAGGCGAAGTCCTTGCCCGGTGTGGCGCGTTTGCGGGCTACGAGTGCCTGGAGCGTCCGCACCACGTAGTCGTTGCTCGCGATGGCCGTCTCCGAGCCCTTCATCATGTCCTGAGCGGCCTCGACCAGACGCGGGCCGTAGTCGTCGGACATACCGAGCAGCTGCGTCATGACCAGCATCGGCAGGTGCCCGGCGAACCGCGTCACCAGGTCGGCATGGCCGTCGGAGCAGAAGGTGTCGACCAGTTGGTTGGCGAAGCGGTTGACGTAGCGGCGGATTCCGCGGCCGTCGAAGCGCTCCATGCTCTGGGTGACCGCGGCTCGCAGCCGTTGGTGCTCCTCGCCGTCGACGAAGGAGCACATGGGCTGCCAGGCGACGATCGGGAGCAGCGGTGAGTCCAGCGCGACGTTGCCCTTCTGCAGCTCCAGCCACCGGCGGGAGTCACGGGAGAACCGCGAGGGAGTACGAGCGACCTCCTCGTTCTCGCGATGGCCCAGGACCAGCCAGGCGGGGACGTCGCCGTGCAGCAGAACGGGCGCGACGGAGCCGTGTTCGCTGCGCAGCTGTTCGTACAGGGCCATCGGGTCCGCGTCGGCTTCCGGCCCGTAGAGCCGTCGCCGGCCGGCAACCGCTCCCGTGGAGTGGGCCGGGCACTCGGGGGGTGGGGTGGCGAAGCTGTTGGCGCGTGTGTCGTCGGCGTGAGGGGAGGTCACGTGTGCTCCGGGGTCGCGGTGAGGGAGTGCAGGTAGCGCATGAGCGTCATCAGGACGTCCCGGCTCGACGTGCGCGCGCGGGCGTCGCAGTTGACGATCGGAACGTTGCCGGGCAGGTCCAAGGCGGACCGCAGTTCCTCCGTGGGGTAGGAAGGCGCCTCCGGGAAGGTGTTTATGGCGACCACGAAGGGAACGCCGCGCTCTTCGAGCCGCCCGATCACATCGAAACTGACTTCGAGACGTCGGGTGTCGACCATGACGACGGCTCCGAGCGCCCCGTCGAACAGGCCGTTCCACAGGAACCAGAAGCGTTGCTGGCCGGGCGTTCCGAAGAGGTACAGCACGAGTTGCTCGTTGAGGGTGATCCGGCCGAAGTCCATCGCCACGGTGGTGGCGGCCTTCTGTTCGACCCCGTGGACATCGTCCACACCGACGCCCGCCTGCGTCATCGTCTCCTCGGTCGACAGCGGTCGGATCTCACTCACCGATCCGACCAGGGTTGTCTTGCCGACCCCGAAGCCACCGACGATCACGACCTTCACCGCAGCGGCGGCAGTCGACGGCAGTATGTCCTCGCTCCGCGGCCCTGGGACCGTGTCAGAGCTTCTGAAGTCCACGCATTACCGCCTCCAAGAGTTCAACATCGGGAAGAAGGGCGGGTGGAACAGGCTTTCGTGCCTCCACCCGTTCATCGGCCAGCAGGTCGGCGAGCAGTACGGTGACCACGCTGAAGGGCAGCTCCAGATAGGCGGAGATCTCCGCGACCGAGAGCGGGGAACTGCACATGCGCACGATGGCGACATGTTCGGGCTGCATCGTCGGCTGCGGCGGCGACCGCGACACGATCAGGGTGACCAGGTCGAGGACGACGTGCTCGGACGGACCACTACGCCCTCCGGTGATGACGTAGAGCCGCTCGGGGCTTGCTTCATCCCAATCTTGGTCTGATTCGCTCATGCGCGCTGCTCGTCGTTGCGTGGCGGGCTGCTCAAGTGCTCACCGATGCGGGCCACCAGGTCACGCATCCGAAGCCCCATCAAGCCCGCGTCGACTCCCTCGTCGGCGAGCACGGCCAGATACGCCCGCTCGCCGGCGGCCATGAGGTAGAAGAAGCCACCGGTGATCTCGATGACGACCATTCGCATCCGGCCGTCACTGTGCGGGACTTCCGCGGCGACCGCGGCCGCAAGGCTCTGCAGACCCGCGCACGCCGCGGCGAGGCGCTCAGCGGTGTCCCTTTCGGTGCCGTGCTGCGCCATGCACAAGCCGTCGGACGACAGAACCACCACGTGGCGGGTCTGCGGAACGCCTTCCGCGAGGTCCTTGAGCAACCAGTCGAAGTTGGCCCGCTGCTGAATCACGGCTATTCATCCCTATCCGACGACGTCGTGTCACTGACGTGATGATCAGAACCGGTGCCCGACGTCTCGCCGGACACACCCCGTTGGAAATCCGCCAGCCACAGGCCGGGCGGCGCGGGCTGATCGGCAGGCGGCGGTGCGGACTCGGCCGGGGCGTGTCGTGCGGACGCCGCTCCCCCGGAGGTGCCCGTGCGGCGGCTGCGCCGCTGCGGCAGGCCGTTCGGCGCCCGGTCGTATTCCGGCTCCGCTTCGGTCGCCCTCACCGGGCCGGTCACCGGGGGCCGGGCCGAGGGGAGCGCCGGTCTCCGTACCGAGAGGGCGGGGACGGCGGCGGCATGCCGGCCTCCTGCTGAGGGGACTTTGGTTCCGAGCTCCGGGCGGGTGACCGGGGCAGTCGTCGTGAGGTCGGTGGGAACGATCACCACCGCGCGGACGCCGCCATAGGCGGAGGGACGCAGCGAGACCTGCAGGTTGTGCTCCTGCGCCAGGCGTCCCACCACGGCCAGGCCGAGGCGCGGCGTTTCACCCAGGTCCTTCAGGTCGATCCCGGACTGCGCCTCGCGCAGCATTCGCTCGGCGCGCTCCCGGGCCTCCTCGCTCAGGCTCACACCGCCGTCCTCGATCTCGATGGCGATGCCGGACTGCACCTCCGATGCGGTCAGAATCACCCGCGTGTTCGGTGGCGAATACCGGGTCGCGTTGTCGAGAAGCTCGGCCAACGCGTGGATGACCGGCTCCACCGCAGGACCGACGAGGGCAATCTGCGTCACCGCCTGCAGGTCCACCCGCTGATAGTCCAGGATCCGCGACATGGCCCCGCGCAGCACGTTGTACAACGGGACTGCCTTGCTCCACTGCCGGCCGGAGCGCGCTCCGCCGAGTACGGCGATGCCGTCGGCGAGGCGTCCGACCAGCGCGGTGCCGTGGTCCAGACGCATCAGATCGCCGAGGACCTCGGGGTCCTGTCCGTGCCGTTCCTGCATCTCCCGGGTGGCGTGCGCCTGTTGGTGCACAATGGCTTGAACCCGACGGGCGATATTGACGAACGCGCGTTGCGCGGACTCCCGCAGACCCTCTTCGGCATCCACGGTTTCCAGCACCCAGCGCATCACCGCGAGGTGCTCGGTCCTGACGGGCCCCGCGAGGTCCAGCGCCTCGTCGACCGTCGCACCCTTCTGCAGCCGGCCCACGGCCTCCGGCAGCAGCTCTTCGGCCAGGCGCAGCGTCTGGATCTCCTGCTCGGCCAGCCGGCGTCCGAGGCCTTCGCCGGCTGCGGCGTGGTCCCTGCGCAGCTCGGCGATGACCTTCCCGCGCCGCACCGCGACAGCCGCCAGGACGGCGACGGCCAACGTGGCCGTCACAGCGCACCAGACGACCGACACACGTGCCTCAGCCGGAACGACGCACACGGCGACGGTCCCGACCACTGCGGTGACCACCGCGGGAAGCAGCAGCGCGAGGGCGGAGGATTGCCGTTGCCCAGGTGGCGATTGATCACGAACCATCTGCAACCTCAAGGTATCGAAAGTGGGGGGATGGCCCAGCGATTACACCTCGGACCAGTCGCTGCCGGCGGCCACACACAACCGACCTGACCCATACGTGTGACCATCACTGCGACGGCAGGCAGCAGGGCGACAACGGAGAGTATTGTGATCAACTCACCGCGCCGCCAAGGAGCATATCCGCTGCCGGCATGCCCCAGGCACATCCAGTCCAACTGATACGACGTGAACTCGCCTGTGGTACAAGGCATTTACTGGTTTCTGGCATCGCACATGTGGCCACTGCCGAAGCCGCGGACCCGGCTGCCGCAGCGAGCGCGAAGCGAACCGGCCACGCGGCGGACCACATGATTCGTCCCGGATTCGGCTCGTCGCCCCAGTCAGCCTGGGCCGGGCGCCCGGAATCAGCTCGAAGCGGCGGCGCGTTCCGGCCAGTTCCCTCGGCGTGATGCCGAGATCCGTGGCGACCTTCGGGCGGGCTTCTCGAACGTAGAGCTCGACCCGCTGGTGATGACCGCTGAGCCGTACTCCGTGGCCGGCCGCTCATGGATGGCCGAAGCCTTCACAGGATCTCCGCGCGGAGCATCGGGTCGACCAGCGGTGCGAACTCGTCGAACATCCTGGCGCGGGACCGCGCAGCCGGCGGTACCGTGCAGCCGCACGGCGCCCACCACCTGCTCGGACGGCCCGGCCGCGGCGCGTGATCCGTGTCTCAACCCGGCCGGGCCTCATTGCCTATGCAACTCGTTGCATAGCAGGATACGGGTATGGCCCTAGAGCACGCGATCCTCGTCTCCCTGCTGGAGCAGCCCGGCTCCGGGTACGAGCTGGCGCGCCGCTTCGACCGTTCCATCGGCCGTTTCTGGACCGCCACCCACCAGCAGATCTACCGGGTGCTGCGGCGGATGGAGACGGACGGCTGGATCGCCGTCGAGGAGGTCGCCCAGGACGGCCGCCCGGACAAGAAGGTGTACTCCGCCGCCGCGCCGGGCCGGGCCGCCCTGGCGTCCTGGCTGCGCGAGCCCGTCGAACCGGAGACCGTCCGGCACGAGCTCGCCGTCAAGATCCGCGCCGCCGCCTTCGACGACCAGGCCGCACTGACCTCACTCATCTCCGAGGTCGAGCGGCACCGCGAGAGCCATGCCGCGCTGCTGGCCCGCTACCTCACCGGCGAGCGGCGCGACTTTCCCGACCTGACCTCGCCCTCCGCCCAGCAGGAACTGCAGCACGTGGTGCTGCGCGGCGGCATCGAGTACGAGCGGATGACCCTCGCCTGGCTGGACGACGTGCTCGCCACGCTCCACCGCATCGCCAACTGACCCTCATTCCCCTGGAGTCCACATGCTCTTCAACCCGCGTACCTACGACCCCGTACAGTTCGACGAGCGCACCCGACAGCTGCTCCGCGCCACCGTCGACTGGTTCGAGTCGCGCGGCAAGAAGGCACTCATCGACACCTACGTCGACCGCGCCTGGTACGGCGACTTCCTGGAGTTCGCGGCGAAGGAAGGGCTCTTCGCGGAGTTCCTCACCCCGTCCTCCGCGGACGACTCGAAGCGCTGGGACACCGCGCGGATCGCCGAGCTGAACGAGATCCTGGGCTTCTACGGGCTGGGCTACTGGTACACCTGGCAGGTCACCATCCTGGGCCTGGGACCGGTCTGGCAGAGCGGGAACGAGGCCGTGCGGGAGCGCGCCGCGAAGCTCCTGTCCGAGGGCCACGTCATGGCCTTCGGCCTCTCCGAGCGGACGCACGGCGCGGACATCTACTCGACCGACATGATCCTCACCCCGGACGGTGCGGGCGGCTTCACCGCGAGCGGCTCCAAGTACTACATCGGCAACGGCAACGTCGCCGGCCTGGTCTCGGTCTTCGGCCGCCGCTCGGACATCGAGGGTCCCGAGGGCTATGTCTTCTTCGCCGCCGACAGCCGGCACGAGGCGTACCACCTGGTGAAGAACGTGGTGAACTCGCAGATGTACGTCAGCGAGTTCCGCCTCGACAGCTACCCGGTGCGCGCCGAGGACGTGCTGCACACCGGCAAGGCCGCCTTCGACGCCGCGCTGAACACCGTCAACGTCGGCAAGTTCAACCTCTGCACCGCGTCCATCGGCATCTGCGAGCACGCGATGTACGAGGCCGTCACGCACGCGGACAACCGGGTGCTGTACGGCCGGAAGGTCACCGACTTCCCGCACGTGCGGCGCGAGCTGACCGACGCGTACACCCGCCTCACCGCGATGAAGCTGTTCAGCGACCGCGCCGTCGACTACTTCCGCTCCGCCTCGCCCGAGGACCGCCGCTACCTGCTCTTCAACCCGATGACCAAGATGAAGGTCACCACCGAGGGCGAGAAGGTCATCGACCTGATGTGGGACGTCATCGCGGCCAAGGGCTTCGAGACGGACACCTACTTCGACAAGGCCGCGCGCGACATCCGCGGCCTGCCGAAGCTGGAGGGCACGGTGCACGTCAACCTCGCCCTGATCCTCAAGTTCATGGCGAACTACCTGTTCGCCCCGGCCGAGTACCCCGCCGTGCCGAGCCGTCTCGACCCGGCCGACGACACCTTTTTGTTCCAGCAGGGCCCGGCCCGGGGCCTGGGCGCGATCCGCTTCCACGACTGGCGCACCGCGTACGACGCGCACGCGCACCTGCCCAACGTGGCCCGCTTCCGCGAGCAGGCGGACGGCCTCTGCACCCTGCTCCGCACCCACGCGCCGAGCGAGGAGCAGCAGCAGGACCTGGACTTCCTGCTGGAGATCGGCCAGCTGTTCGCCCTGGTCGTCTACGGCCAGCTGGTGCTGGAGCAGGCCGAGCTGACCGGCCTGGACGCCGACCTGCTGGACGAGATCTTCGACGTCCTGGTGCGCGACTTCTCCACCCACGCCACCGATCTGCACGGCAAGAGCTCCACCACCGACGAGCAGGCCGCCTGGGCGCTGGCCCACATCCGCCGCCCGGTCTCGGACGCCGGCCGCGCGGCCCGGGTCTGGACCCAGGTCGAGGCACTGTCCGGCGCGTACGAGATGCAGCCGTAGGACCGATCGGTCGAGGGGGTGCCGCCGGTGCGGCGCCCCCTCTGCTACGCCGGGAGCCGACGGGCTCCGGTGAATTTTTCCGCCGGTGCGGCAGACTGGCCGTCGTGACCTCGACACCTTCGCTCGGTAAGGGCGCCAATGTCCCCGTTGCTGCCACCGCCGTCCGGGCCGTGCTGACCTGGGGCGCGGGCCCGGGCGTGCCGGACGTCGACGCTTCCGCGCTGCTGCTCACGGAGGCGGGGCGGGTGCGTTCCGACGCCGACTTCGTCTTCTACAACCAGCCGGAACACCCCAGGGGCGCGGTGCGCCATGTGGGCTCGGCGGCGTCCGGCGAGGACGTGATCGACGTGGACCTGGGCCGGATCGAGCCCGCCATCGACCGCGTCCTGCTGGGCGCGTCCGCCGACGGTGGCACGTTCGGCCAGGTCCCGGCGCTGCGACTGCGGCTCCTCGACCTGGCGACCAACGCCGAGCTGGCGCGCTTCGACATGACGGCCACCACCGAGACCGCCTTCCTGGGCGGAGAGCTGTACCGGCGCGGGGACGGCTGGAAGTTCCGCGCGGTGGGACAGGGGTACGCGTCGGGGCTCGCGGGCCTCGCGCAGGACTTCGGGATCAGCGTGGACGAGGAGCCGCCGGCCGCGGCCGCGGCCGCGACGCCGACACCCGTGCCCGTAGTACCGCCGCCGCCACCGCCGTCGCCGGCGGGGCCCGCCGCCCCGGCCATGCCCGCCCGGCTCACCAAGGGCGAGGAGAACCTGCCCGTCGACATGCGCAAGCGGCTCTCGCTGCGCAAGCAGCAGGTCGCCGTCAGCCTGCGCAAGCACGGTGCGGAAGGCGTGGTCGCCCGGGTGATCCTGGTCCTCGACGCCTCGGGATCGATGGCCGGCCTCTACTCGCGCGGCACCGTCCACAGCGTGGTCGAGCGGATGGCCGCGGTCGCCGCACAGGTCGACGACGACGGCGAGATGCAGGCCTGGACGTTCGCCTCGCACCCGGCCCGGCTGCCCGACCTGACCGTCGGCGATCTGCCCGACTGGCTCGAACTCCATGTACGGGTGGGCCAGATCAGCCTGTTCGGCCGCAAGAAGCCGCCGAAGGGACAGCGCCCGGGACAAGTCGACATGCGCGTAGTCGGCATCCAGAACGAGGAGCAGAAGGTCATCGCCGAGGTCCGCCGATTCGTGCGCGACAACCCGGCGCAGGCGCCGACCCTGGTGCTGTTCTTCTCCGACGGCGGGGTGTACCGCAACGCCGAGATCGAGCAGGAGCTGCGCGCGGCCGTGGAGGAGCCGGTGTTCTGGCAGTTCGTCGGTCTCGGCCGGGCCAACTTCGGGGTGCTGGAGAAGTTCGACAACATGCCCGGCCGGCGGGTCGACAACGTCGGCTTCTTCGCCGTGGACGACATCGACAAGGTCTCGGACGAGGAGCTGTACGACCGTCTGCTGCAGGAGTTCCCGTCCTGGCTGAAGGCGGCCCGCTCCGCCGGGATCCTTCGCTAGCCCCGAAGGTTCCGGCAGAACGGAAACGTCCGGGCCGGCCCCTGCGGGCCGACCCGGACGCGGTGATCACCGGCTGTGATCAGTCCTCGTGATCAGACGAGGTCGAACCGGTCGAGGTTCATGACCTTGTGCCACGCCGCGACGAAGTCCGTCACGAACTTCTCCTTGGCGTCATCGCTGGCGTAGACCTCCGCGAGCGCGCGCAGCTCGGAGTTCGACCCGAAGACGAGGTCGGCCCGGCTGCCGGTCCACTTGACCTCGCCCGTGGCGGCGTCGCGGCCCTCGAACGTGTTCGCGTCCTCGGACGTCGGCTGCCACGTCGTGCCCAGGTCGAGCAGGTTGACGAAGAAGTCGTTCGTCAGGGTCCCCGGGGTCGTGGTGAGGACACCGAGCGCCGACTGCTGGTGGTTCGCGCCCAGGACGCGGAGACCACCGACGAGGGCCGTCATCTCGGGGGCGCTCAGGGTCAGCAGGTTCGCCCGGTCGATCAGCAGGTACTCGGCCGGCAGCCGGTTGCCCTTCCCGAGGTAGTTGCGGAACCCGTCGGCGGCCGGCTCGAGCGCGGCGAACGACTCCACGTCCGTCTGCTCCTGCGACGCGTCGGCGCGGCCCGGCGTGAACGGGACCTCGACGTCGAAGCCCGCGTCCTTGGCGGCCTTCTCCACGGCGGCACCGCCCGCGAGCACGATCAGGTCGGCGAACGAGATCGCCTTGCCGCCGGTCAGGGTGGCGTTGAACGCCTGCTGGACGCCTTCGAGCGTGCGCAGCACCTGCGCCAGCTCGTCGGGTTCGTTGACCTCCCAGCCGCTCTGCGGCTGGAGACGGACGCGCGCACCGTTGGCGCCGCCGCGCTTGTCACTGCCGCGGAAGGAGGAGGCCGACGCCCAGGCGGCGGACACGAGCTGGGCCACCGACAGGCCCGAGGCGAGGATCTGCCCCTTGAGGGACGCGACGTCCCCGGCGTCGACGAGCTCGTGCGTCACCGCGGGAAGCGGGTCCTGCCACAGCAGCGTCTCGGTCGGGACCTCCGGGCCGAGGTAGCGCACGACCGGGCCCATGTCGCGGTGGGTCAGCTTGAACCACGCGCGGGCGAAGGCGTCCGCGAGCTGGTCGGGGTTCTCCAGGAAGCGCCGCGAGATCTGCTCGTAGGCCGGGTCGAACCGGAGCGCGAGGTCGGTCGTCAGCATCGTCGGAGCGTGGCTCTTCGACGCGTCGTGGGCGTCCGGTACGGTGCCCGCACCCGCGCCGTTCTTCGGCCGCCACTGGTGCGCACCGGCGGGGCTCTTGAACAGCTCCCACTCGTTGCCGAACAGGATCTCGAAGAAGCTGTTGTCCCACGCGATCGGGGTGTTCGTCCAGATACCCTCGAGACCGCTGGTGATCGCGTCGCCGCCCTTGCCGGTGCGGTAGGAGCTCTTCCAGCCGAGGCCCTGCTGCTCGAGCGGGGCGGCCTCGGGATCGTCGCCGACGCTGTCCGCCGGGCCCGCGCCGTGCGTCTTGCCGAAGGTGTGACCGCCCGCGATCAGGGCGACCGTCTCCTCGTCGTTCATCGCCATCCGCAGGAACGTCTCACGGATGTCGCGTGCCGCGGCGAGCGGGTCCGGGTTGCCGTTGGGGCCTTCCGGGTTGACGTAGATGAGGCCCATCTGGACCGCGCCGAGGGGGTTCTCCAGCTCACGGTCGCCGGTGTAGCGCTCGTCGTCGAGCCAGGTGGTCTCAGGACCCCAGTAGACGTCCTCGTCGGGCTCCCAGACGTCCGCACGACCGCCGCCGAAGCCGAAGGTCTCGAAGCCCATCGTCTCCAGGGCGACGTTGCCGGTGAGGATCATGAGGTCGGCCCACGAGATGCTCTGGCCGTACTTCTTCTTGACCGGCCACAGCAGGCGGCGGGCCTTGTCGAGGCTCACGTTGTCCGGCCAGCTGTTGAGGGGGGCGAACCGCTGCTGACCGGCCCCGGCGCCGCCGCGGCCGTCGCTGATCCGGTAGGTACCCGCGCTGTGCCACGCCATACGGATCATGAGCGGGCCGTAGTGGCCGAAGTCGGCGGGCCACCAGTCCTGCGAGGTCGTCAGCACCTCCGCGATGTCCCGCTTCACGGCCGGCAGGTCGAGGGCCTTGAACGCCTCGGCGTAGTCGAACTCCTCGCCGAGGGGGTTGGCCACGGCGGGGTTCTTGGCGAGGATCTTCAGGTTGAGCCGCTCCGGCCACCACTGGCGGTTTCCGCCGCCCTGCGTCGGGTGCGCGGCGCGCCCGTGCGCGACCGGGCAGCCACCCCCGCCCTCCGCCTTCGCGTCTGTGACGATCGCGTCGTTGTTCTCAGTCATGGGAATCCTTCCGGACCTGGGAGATCACGGTGCTCTGTAACTGCGGGCGGGGGGAACGGCCGGGGCGCGGGCCCCGGGACCGTCCGGGACGGTCCCGGGCAGCGCGACGTGGGCGGCCGTCACCCGCAGGCCGGCACCGCGCAGCTCCTCGGCGGTGGTCCCGTACGTCTCTGTCTCCTGCCGTACTGGAGGCTTCCTGTCTCTTGGCTATTGCCGGAACCGATCCTACGATGGACAGATTCCAAGTCAAGAAGCGCGCCAGGCCCACATCCAATCGGAACCCGGACATCCATCGGTAAACTTCGGGCATCCCACCGAACCTGAATAGGTGAACCGATATGAGTGACCTGCTGGAACGACTGCGTGGCCGTGGCTGGCGGATGACCTCCCAGCGACGTGTCGTTGCGGAGGTCCTCGACGGCGACCACGTGCATCTCACGGCCGACGAGGTGCACGCCCGCGCGGCGCAGCGGCTGCCCGAGATCTCCCGGGCGACCGTCTACAACACCCTGGGCGAGATGGTGTCCCTCGGCGAGGTCATAGAGGTCGCCACCGACGGCCGCGCCAAGCGCTACGACCCCAATGCCCACCACCCGCACCAGCACCTGGTGTGCTCCACCTGCGGCACCATCCGCGACGTCCACCCCACCGGCGATCCGCTGGCCGACCTCCCGGCGGAGGAGCGCTTCGGCTTCGCCGTGTCCCAGGTCGAGGTCACCTACCGCGGACTGTGCCCCTCCTGCGTCTAGGCGCCGCTTGACCGGACCGCACCGACGGATCGCACCGACTGGGCCGGATCAGGTCGTGACAGGGCGCCGGCGGCGGAGCACGCTGTCTCACGGCGGTCCGGTATCAGGGGGCGCGGGATCCACCGCGGCCGGACGCAGGCCCAGACTTTCCCGTGGCCTCCCGTCCGGTCGAGGAGGATGCCCTGGCGTCGGCGGCCGGCGGCGGAACGAACGGTCGAGCGGCGGGGCCCCGCCATGACGCGGCCGCCTACCACCGAGACCCCTTGGCGTTCCTGGAGACGGAGTTCGACGCCACCCACGACGTGTGGCGCTCCGCGTCGGGCCGGCTGTGCGTGGCCGATCCGGAGGCCGCACGCGCGGTGATGGGCAACCGCCGGGGCCTGTTCGTCGAGACGTCCGATTTCTTCCACACCCGCGACGGCGTCTTCGGCCCCAGATCCGCGCAGATCGAGATCGGCCGGGCGGCCCGCGCGCTGGTGCGCGGCCGGCTCGACGCCCGCCGGGACCGGCTGCCGCTCCTGGTCGAAGAGCGGCTCGCACCCTCCGCCGACTGGCCGGACGCGGGAAATCTCCTGGTCCGCGAACACCTGCGGGACGTCCTGCTGTGCCCGGAAGCACCCGCGGAGCTGCACGAAACCGTCGACGGCATCATCACCCGCGCGGTGCTGTCCGGCGCGCCGCTGCGCCATTCCGCGCTGTCGCGGCTCGCGTTCCGCCGCCGGGCCATGCGCGTCCTGACCCGGGAGATCCGGGCCCGCCGGAGCGCGGGCCCTCACGACCGTCCGCCGCGCGACCTGCTCGACGTGACCATCACCGGAGCAGGACCGCCGGCGGATCCTGGCCAACTCGCCGAGGTCTATCTGTCGTTCCTGTTCGCCACGGTCGGCTCGATCGGCTTCGCCCTCGGCTGGGCGGTCCTCCTCGTCGGCACCCACCCCGGCACCGACGGCGACGAGCCGGAGTGGATCGTCAGGGAGGCGATGCGGCTCCGGCCGGTCGCGTGGCTGTTCGCCCGTACTCCGAGCCGTGTGCACGAGCTGGCCGGAGTCACGGTCGGCCCGCGGGACGACGTGGACGTGTGCTCCTACCTCGTGCACCGCCACCCGCGGCACTGGGACCGCCCCGACGAGTTCGCGCCACGTCGCTGGGCGCAGTCCCTCGTCGATCCGGCCTTCATGCCGTTCGGGTTCGGGCCGCACACCTGTGCCGGCGCGACCGTGACGATGACGCTGCTGGAAGACCTGATCCGCATCATCACCCACGACTGGCGGCTATCGGTCACAGCCGGCGGCGACAGGCCCCGTCCGGGCCCCGCGCTGGCTCCTCCGCGTTTCACCGCGGAACTGCACGCCCGCGTCGATCCCCCCGGGAGGAGGTGAACACGATGAGGAAGCTCTACCGCTCGGCGATGTCGGCACTCAACATCCGGGCCGGCTACTCCACGAACATCCACTGGTACCTCTACCACCACATCTGATCGGCAGAGCTGCGGGGAGCCGCCGACGGCGGCTCCCCGCACGCCGCGAGAGGCGAGGCGATGACCACTCCGCACCATCCCACCGACTTCCTGCACGATCTGCGCCAGCGCAGCGCGGCCGAAGGCGGCCTCTTCTGGATGGACGACGACCTGCTCGCCGTCTTCGAGCCGAACGCGGCACGCCAGGTGAGCGGTGCGAACTGGCACCACCTCGTCATGCCGGACCGCCTCGTCGACCTGATCAGGCGGCGCCGCAGCCCGCAGGTGCGGTGGACCCGGGTACGCGGCGCGTGGCTCGCCCAGCTGCACAAGCTCACCACCGGCGAGCACAACGCCGACATGATCACGCGGATGGAACGGATCATCGACGCGCGGCTCGGCGACGACGTGGACCTCGTCCTGCTCGCGCAGGAAGTGGCCGTTCAGTCCATGCTGCCGGTCGCCCTGTCGGGCCTCACCCCTCGCGAGGCCGGCCACATCAGCCAGGACCTCGACCAGAAACTGCTCCGCCTGATCGCCCGCCAACCGGGCACCGGGCCATGGCATCACCTGCGTTTCGCCGCGGTACAGGTCCGGGCCGGCGTCGTCGTACGGCGGGTGCTGCGTGAGCGGGCCGCCGGCCGCCGCCCCCGTGAGCTGGACCTCGCCGATCCGATCGTCGACCTGCTTCCGGAGCTCGGCATGGACCGCGCGCTGGACGTGGTCACCGCCGTGCTCACCGCGATCGGCGGTCCGCCCGGTGCCGCGGCGGCGAGCGTGCTGTACGAGCTGGCCAGGAACCCGGAGTGGGCGCGGCGGCTGACCACCGAGCTGCGGGCCGTGGACCCGGCCGGGTTCTGTGCCGCACCGACGAAGGCGGCGCCGGTCACCCACCGGTTCGTCAAGGAGGTGCTGCGGATGTGGAGCCCGCCGCTGCTCCTCATGCGGCGCTCCCGGTTCTCGTTCGACCTCGGTACCACCCGGCTGGAGAAGGACCAGGGCTACCTGCTGAGCCCGCACATGATCCACCGCGACCCCCGGTGCTGGCAGCAGGCCGACACGTTCGACCCGGACCGCTTCCTGCCCGGCGCGCCGCACGGACCGGTCGACAAGAACCACTACGTACCCTTCGGCTGGGCGCCGAAGAACTGCGTCGGCGCCGACATCGGCATGATCCAGCTGATGACGCTCTGCTATCTGATGTGCACCCGCTACCGCCTCACCGTGCAGGACCCCGCATCGATCACCATGGCGTACCGCTTCGCGCCGGTGCCGCAGGGGTTCCGCGGCCACCTCGCGGCCGAACGATCGGTGGTTTGACCCGCCGGTGCCCGGACCGCTTGGATCGCAGTGGCCAACGCGAGGTGGTTCGGGCGACACGGCAAGGGGCGGGCTGGATGCTGGGCAGGAGATCACTGGGGCGGCAGTTCGAGTGGCTCTGGGCGTCGTTCGCGGTCAGCACGTTCGGCAGCTGGATCGCGCTCGACGCGTTCCCGTTGATCGCGATCCTCGCGCTGCACGCAGGACCGGCCGCGGTGTCGGGGCTCGCGGCGGCGGGACTGGCGGTGGGGGCGGCGGTCGCGGTGCCGCTCGGCCCCTGGGTGGAGTTCCGCCGCAAGCGGCCGGTGATGATGGCGATGGACCTGACCCGGTTCGCCGCGCTGCTGACCGTCCCGGCCGCGTACGCGCTCGGGCGGCTCACCTTCGTCCAGCTGCTGGTCGTGTCGGTCGTCGTCGCCGCGGCCAACATCACCTTCCGATCGGCTGCCGGCGCCTGCTTGAAGGCACTCGTGCGGCCGGAGGACCTGCTCGTCGCGAACGGGCGGTTCGAATCCACGACCTGGACCGCCACCGCGCTCGGACCGCCGCTCGGCGGGGCGGCGATCGGGCTGTTCGGCCCGGTGACGACCGTGGTGGCCGACGCGGTCAGCTACTTGCTCTCGGCAGCCGGGATCCGCGCGATCGGCGGCAAGGAGCCGCGCCCCGAGCGAACCGCCGCACCCCGCTTCCGGGCCGGCGACCTGCTCGAAGGGTGGCGGTACATCCTGAGCCACCCGGCGCTGCGCCCCTTGTTCTTCAACACGATCCTGGTCAGCGGCCTGATCATGGCGACCTCGCCGGTGCTCGCCGTCCTGATGCTGAGTCACCTCGGCTTCGCACCGTGGCAGTACGGTCTCGCGTTCGGAGCACCGTGCGTCGGCGGTCTCATCGGCTCACGGCTGGCCCGTCCGCTCGTCGCGCGGTTCGGACAGCACAAGGTCATGCTCACCGCCGGGACGCTGCGCGCCTGCTGGCTGCCCGGGCTGTTCTTCATCCGCCCAGGCGTCGCCGGGCTCGTACTCGTCATCGCCGTCGAACTCGGGTTGATCACCTGCATGGGCGTGTTCAACCCGGTGTTCGCCACCTACCGCCTCGAACAGACCCCGACGGACCGCGTCGCCCGCACCCTGTCCGCCTGGTCGGTCTCCAGCAACGCCACCATCGCCGCGCTGACCGCCCTGTGGGGTCTGCTCGCCGGCGTCACCAGCCCGCGCACCGCGATCGTGATCGCCGGACTCCTCATGCTGGCGACGCCGTTCCTGCTCCCGCGCCGTGACCGGACGCCGCACGAGGATGACGCCGCGGTCGGCAGCCGGGCCGTGACGGGCGTCTGATCCGGCCCTGCCGCGTCGGGTGCTCCCGGCCGGTGGCCGCGCGCCCTCGCCGGGTCGCACGGCCACCGGCCGGAACGTACTCAGTGCCGGGCGACGTTCGGCGCGATGTCCTCGTAGAACGGCGCCTTCGGGGTGGCGGCCGCCGACCGCTTCGAGGACGGGCCCTGGGTGGCCGGAGTCTTCGGGGCGGGGGCCTTGCCGCAGAAGGCCGCTTCGAGGGTGTTGCCGAGGATGGTGTTGACGTTGCCGTTGTTGGAGGTGTTGGCCATCGAGCTGACGCTGCGGCGGCCGTCACGGGTCGTGAAGGCGTAGGAGTAGAAGCCCTGCACGGTGCCGGTGTGACCGTAGACCGAGATCCCGCAGGACAGGTCGCGCTGACGCAGGCCGAGTCCGTAGAAACGGGTTCCGGTGTCGTCGCTGGGCGTCATCTTGAGCATCTCGGTGAGCATGCCCGAGCTCAGCAGCCGGCCGCCCAGCAGGGACGAGAAGAAGCGGTTGAGGTCCCGCGGGTTCGAGACCATGGCACCGGCCGACTGGGCCCAGGAGACCGTCTGGTCGGTGGAGTCGACCAGCGGCGCGCCCGCCTCGTCGGGGGCCAGATAGCCCTTGATGTGGCGGCCGGGGATGGTGGCGCTCGGGTGCACGTAGAAGGTGTTGTTCAGCTGCAGCGGAGTGATGATGCGCCGCTGGTACTCGGCGCCCACCGGGTTGCCGGTGACCTTCTCGATCAGTGCGCCGACGACCACGAAGTTGGTGTTGGAGTACTGGTAGGCGGCGCCCGGCTTGGCCGTCCTCGGGTGGGCGAGCGAGAGATTCACCAGCTCCTGGTACGTGAACACCTTGTTCCGGACCGCCTCGAATCCGGGAACCGTGTTGGCGAACATGTCGTTCGTGTAGTCCCACAGACCACTGCGGTGGGTCAGCAGATGCCGCACCGTGATCGTCGAGTCGGGCAGCAGACCCGGCAGGTACTGGTTGACCGGCGCGTCCAGCGCGATCTTGCCCTCCTGGACGAGCTGCAGCAGCACCACCGTCGAGAAGGACTTGGTGATGCTGCCGATGCGGAAGCGCGCATCGGTGTTCATGGCCTGCCCGTTGGCGCGGTCGGCCACCCCGGCGGTCTCCCGGTAGACGGTGTTCCCGCTGTCGATACGGGTCATCACGCCCGGCGCGCCGCCGGCCATCACCTGCGCGAAGACCTTGTGCAGGGCATCGAGATCCGGCTTCGGCAGCGCGTCGTCCTGCCGAGCGGTGATGCCCACTTCGGTCCCCGCCGTGGTCCGGGCTTCGGACGGGGCAGCGAGGGCCGGGACCGAGGCGACGGCGAGAGCCAGCACCGAAGCGCTCATCGCCGCGCGCCTACCGAACTTGCCTTGCACCATGACGCTCCTTGTTCCTGACTCGGCTGATCCGGTGATCATCGCAGCTGCGGATTCTGTTCCCGCGTATGCCGCGCTCCTTCTCGCCGTCGAAGAGAGACCGGCGCGGCGTTTGGTTCCACTGCGGATGATCTTGTTCGGATTTCCGGCCCGCAAGTCGGCTGGTTTACGACGTTCCTCCTTCGCGGGCGTCCAGGAGACTGTGACGGTCCGACAGCCCGCTACTCGCCGCTCTGGCTGCGCGCTCTCCGGCGCGGCGGGACGGCGTGGACCGCCGTGAGGACGCTCGGTTCGTGAAATGGAATGCCCGCTCTTTCGCGAAAGGATCGATATGAGCCCTGTGGAACTGGACATCCGTGACGCCGGTCCGCTGGATGTGGAAGCGGAGGGGATCACGTTCGAGGACGAGCTGGATCCCGGCCGCGGTGCCGAAGCGTGCTTGGCTGATCCCTGGGTCACCGCGACCACGCGGTTCGCATGTGACTAGCCCGGCCGGTCCACCGTCGGCAGAACCGATCCTTTGAGGCCGGAGCCGGCACCGGTGCCGGCTCCGGTGCCGGGCTCGGTTCCGGGGTCGGTTCCGGGGTCGGGGTCGGTTCCGGGCGGGTCCGCGCCGGACCTGGGGGAGCGGCTCGACGCGCTCGTGGCCGGTCACGAGCGTCGCCGTAGTGCGGATGATGTCTGGCTCTATCTGTTCGATCCGCGTATGCCGGCGATGGAGCACGGCTGGAAACTGCACGTCTCCGCCCGGCCCGACGACCTCGCCGGGACCATGGAGCTACTCGTCCCGGTGCTGCTGCGCTACACCTGCGAAGCGAAGTTCGCGCGGAGCGCCGCGGTGCTGGGGGAGTTGAACGCAGGGGTGCGGGACCAGGCCCTCGTCGGGAAGGCGGTCACCGTCTATCCCCGCGGGCAGGATGTGGCGGCGCTCGGCAGGGAACTGGCCGAGGTCCTGGCCGGGCGCGCCGGACCGCGGGTGCTCAGCGATCGCCGGGTGCGGCCGGACGCTCCGGTCTACTACCGGTACGGCCCCTTCCGGGCGCCCGGGGCGATCGGAGCCGGCGCGTCGGCGCTCCTCATGACCGGTCCTGACGGTCAGAGCTTCGCCGGTCGTGCGAGCAGCCGGTACCGCCAACCCCCTTGGACGAAGGATCCGTTCGGGGCGGCCGCGCCCGGCCCGGGGCGACCTGCCACGCGCCTTGTCGGCGGCAGATACCGGCTCACCGGGGGCATCGCGCGGTCCCCGCACGGGGACGTCTACCGCGCTGTGGACACGGTGACCGGTGGCCGGGTGGTGGTCAAGCAGGCCAGAGCGTATGCCGGCGAGGACGAGCACGGAGTGGACGCCCGTGGCCGGTTGCGCAACGAACGTGCCGTGCTGGCGGCGCTGGACGGCCTCGACGGCGTGCCGCGCGTCGTCGACCACGTGCGGCACGGCGAGGACGAGTACCTGGTCACCACGGACTGCGGTCCCCGTGACCTGCGCCGCGACGTGCTGGAGCACGGGCCTTATGGTGCAGATCCCCATCACACCGGGCGTCAGATCTTCGCGCTGGCACATCAGTTGCTGGCCTCGCTCGACGCGGTGCATGCCCGAGGGGTGGTGGTGTGCGACCTGAAACCGGGCAACGTGGTCATCGGCTCGGACGGCATCTGTCGTCTTGTCGACTTCGGCATCAGTGCTCTGGGGTCTCGTCGCCCGGCCGGTGCGACACCCGGCTACACCCTCCCCGTGTACCGCGCCGGAGCCCCGCCCCACCCGGCGGACGACCTCTACGCACTCGGCGCGACCCTGCACTTCGCGCTGACCGGCATGGACCCGGTGGTCGTCGACCCCGACCACGCCGTCAACCGTGACCGGACACTGGCCTGCTTGGACGGCGCGCTGCCCGGCGCCGCCCACCGTCCGGTCCGCGCGCTGGTCGCCGGGTTGCTCAGCCTCGATCCCGCGGAACGAGTGGCCTGTGCGGGACGGTTACGGGCCGGCCTGCCGGAACCGGTCGGCGGGCGCCGTCCGCCGACTCCGCCACGGATCACCGCCGGGCTGCTGGACGACGTGATCGCGCACACCGTCGCCGGTTGTGTGCGCGCCTCCCGGTCACCCGCCGGGCCGGGCGGACGTCACACGGGCTCGACCGTGACGCTCTACGCGGGCTCGGCCGGGGTGGGCCTGGAACTCCTGCACCACACTGACCATCCAGGCGTACCGCAGGCCGTCGCCGACCTGGCCCGCCGAACGGCGGAACACCCCGAGACGGCCGCGCTGTCCGCTGCCCTGTACACCGGCCGTACCGGAGTGGAGCTGTTCCTGGCATCGGCCGCCGACGCGTTCCCGTCTCCTCACGGTGGCCCGGCGCCCTCGGATCCGCCCGGCCTGCTGCACTACGACGGCAGCGGTGACCAGATCGGCGGTGCGGCAGGCACCGGAACGGGCCAACTGCTCCTGGCACACCGGGCCCGCGTTGCGGGACATCAGGAGAGGGCAGCCGCGCACCTGGCCGCAGCGGGCCGATGCGCCCGGGAGCTGTTGAACCGGACCGGGCAGCCCGAGGAAGAGGGATCGGGGCTGCCGCAGGCACCCTCGCTCGCGGCCTACGACCAGGGCTTCGCTCACGGCAGGGCGGGAATCGTCCACTTCCTGCACGTCTACCACCGGGCCACCGCCGACCGGGCCGTCGGTGCTGCGGCCCGGGCCGGCCTCACTCAACTCGCCGCGGACACCCGCGGCCTGCTCGCTGCCGCCGCCGGCCCTGGCGCCTCCCGGCGCTATGGATCGTGGTGTCGCGGAATGGCGGGCATAGGCGCCGTCCTGATCGCGGCGGGCAGCCGGGACGAGGACAGGGAGCTTCTCGAACTCGGCCTGCGCTGCGCCCGGGTGTGCCGCGCGCTCGCACCGCGGATGAGCCTGGTCTCCCAGTGCTGCGGTCTGGCCGGCGTCGGCGAACTGCTCGTCGACGCGGCCGTCGCCACGGGCGACGACAGCTTCTGGCGGGACGCGGAAGACGTGGCGGGGCTGATCCTGGCCCGTAGTGGCGGGACCGCCCGGCAGCCGTTGCTGCCTGACAACACCCTCGTCGGCTCCGACGCCGCCTGGGCGACGGGCAGCGCGGGAGTGCTGTCCTTCCTGCGCCGACTGCGCGACCACGGCGGGCAGCGTCTCTGCGGTGCGTGACACGTCAGGTATGCGCCGCATGCATTGATGCCGGGAGCACTTCGTATCCGTGCTCCCGGCCGTGCTGAGGGTGTTGAGTCAGGTCAGCTGTCGAGGACGGCGAGGTCGACCTGGTGGAGGGCATCCGGGTCGGCGATGATCTCGATCTCGGTGACCAGGTCATCGGTGATGGTGAAGTCGAGCACCAGGTACAGCCGACCGAAGGGGGCCATGGCGAGCCCGACCGTTCCGTTGACCAGCGCCGCCACGGTGGACCGAGCGCGTTCCATGGCGGCCATCGCGCCCTTGGCCACGGTCTGCGCGCCGCTGATGAGGATGGGCTCGGGGGTGGGGACGACCGACCTGTCGGCCCGGAGTACGACATCCGGGTGCAGCAGGGCGACGAGCGCGTCGAAGTCGCCGCCTCGGGTGGCGGCCAGGAAGGCGTCCACGACCCGGCGTTGGCGGGTCAGATCGGTGTCGGGGACCGCCGTTCCCCCCTTGACCCGGCGGCGGGCCCGGCTCGCGAGCTGCCGTGTGGCGGCAGGGGAGCGTTCGATCAGCGGGGCGATCTCGTCGAAGGGCACGGTGAACATGTCGTGCAGCACGAAGGCGAGGCGCTCGGGCGGCGTCAGCGTGTCGAGCACCACCAGCAGGGCCAGGCCGACGGAGTCGGCCATCAACGCCTCCTGCTCGGGATCGACCCCGTCCGGCCGGCCGAGGGCCGGGTCGGGCTCGTGGAATGCGAGGGGTTCCTCGCGGCGGTGGTCGCGCGAGCGCAGCATGTTCAGACACACGCGTGACACGACGGTCGTCAGCCAGCCGCCGAGGTTCTCCACGCTGCCGGCGTCGGTACGACTGAGGCGCAGCCAGGTCTCCTGCACGGCGTCGTCGGCCTCGCTCACCGAGCCGAGCATCCGGTAGGCCACGGCCCGAAGGCGAACCCGGTCCTCCTCGAAACGCTCGATCAGCGATGCGTTCTCGTCCATCGGTCACATTCCTTCGTCGCCGGGGGTCATAGCAGTAGATCCACAGAACCGAGCTGAAGGTACCGGGAGGCCGACTCCCGGACCGAACGAATTTGGAGCAGCCATGACGTCAACGATCCTGGTCACCGGTGGTACGGGCACTCTGGGCGGCCACGTCGTCCCCCTGCTGCGGGCGGCCGGGCGCGAGGTTCGCGTCCTCAGCCGGCAGCACCGTGAGTCCGTGGACGGCGTCGCGTACGTGAGCGGCGATCTCCTCAAGGGCGGGGGAATCGAGGCGGCGGTGGACGGCATCGATGTCATCCTGCACCTCGCGGGCGGCCCCAAGGGCGATGACGAGGCGACCCGGAATCTGATGCGGGCCGCATCGCGTGCCGGAGTGCGACACGTGGTGTACGTCTCCGTGATCGGCACGGACAAGATGCCGCTGGGCTGGTTCCAGGCCAAGTTGGGCGCGGAGCGGGCCGTCGCCGAGTCCGGCATCCCGTGGACGACGCTGCGCGCGGCCCAGTTCCACGACCTGGTCCTGACGGTGGTGGAGAAGATGGGGAAGCTGCCGGTGATCCCGGTCCCGGGCGGACTGCGGTTCCAGCCGGTCGACTCGCGTGAGGTCGCGGCCCGGCTGGTGGAACTGGCCCTCGGCGAACCGGCCGGCCTGGTGCCCGACCTGGCGGGGCCGAAGGTGTACGGGATGGCCGACCTGAGCCGCGGCTATCTGCGGGCGCGCGGCAAGCACCGCCTGATGATGCCGGTGCGGATGCCCGGAAAGGCCGGCCGCGCCTACCGGGCCGCCGAGAACCTGTCGCTCGACGGGGCAGCCGTGGGCGAGCGGACCTGGGAGGACTTCCTGGCGGAGCGGGTCGGCTGACACCCCGGTTTCAGGCGGTCAGTACGCCGGCCATGGCGGCGAGCACCGCGGGGACCACGCGGTAGTAGACCCAGGTGCCCCGCCGCTCGGAGGTGAGGAGGCCGGCCTCGCGCAGCTTCTTGAGGTGATGGCTGACGGTGGGCTGCGAGACGCCGACGTCGGAGATGTCGCAGACGCAGGCCTCCCCGCCGTCGTGCGAGGCGACCAGGGAGAACAGCCGCAGCCGGACCGGATCGCCGAGAGCCTTGAACATCGCCGCGGTCAGTTCCGCCTCGAGGACGGTCAGCGGCCGCTGCGTCAGCGGCGGGCAGCACGGCACGGCCGGCCGCAGAACCGGCAACTCGGCAACCTCTGAATTCGACATGCGTCTATGTTGACACCCATCGATGCCGGTGGCAAGGTTCACTGTATCGATGCATGTCGAAACAGCGCCGTCCTGCCGCTCTGAAAGGCTCAACCGCCATGAGTACGACCACCGTCCTTCCCGTCGTCGTCATCGGAGCCGGCCCCGTCGGGCTGGCCGCCGCCGCCCAGCTCCTGGACCGCGGACTGGAACCCTTGGTCCTGGAAGCCGGGACCGGTGCGGGCAGCGCGGTGCGCGAGTGGGGGCACGTGCGGCTCTTCTCCACCTGGAGCGAGGTCGTCGATCCGGCCGCGGAGAAGGTGCTGGCCCCCACCGGCTGGCTCCGCCCCGACGGGACCACCTACCCCTCAGGCGCGGACTGGGCTGAGAAGTACCTGCAGCCGCTGGCGGACGCTCTCGGTGACCGGGTCCGGTACGACGCCCGGGTGACCGGTGTGTCACGGGCCGGACGGGATCGCGTCGTGGACGCCGACCGTGCCGAGCAGCCCTTCACCGTTCACCTCACCGGTTCCGGCGGGGCCGAGGAGCGGATCACCGCCCGCGCCGTCATCGACGCCTCCGGCACCTGGTCGACCCCCGCCCCGCTGGGCGGCGACGGCCTGCCGGCGCTCGGCGAGCGCGCCGCCGCCGACCGCATCGCCTACCGCGTCCCGGACCTCGCAGACCCGGCCGTCCGCGCCCGGTACGCCGGCAGACGCACCGCTGTCGTGGGCTCCGGCGCCTCCGCGTTCACCGCGTTGGCCTACCTCGCCGACCTCGCCAAGGATGCCCCCGGCACGCACGCGGTGTGGATTCTGCGCCGTGGCCTCAGCGGCAGCACCTTCGGCGGCGGCGAAGCCGATCAGCTGCCCGCCCGCGGCGCCCTCGGCCTGCGCGCGAAAGCGGCCGTCGAGGCCGGTCACGCCAATGCCGTGACCGGATTCCGCACGGCCGCTGTGGAGCGTGACGGCGGGCGGCTCGTGCTGGTCGGGGAGGACGGCACCCGGCTGGAGCCGGTCGACGAGATCATCGGCCTGACCGGTTTGCGCCCGGACCTGTCGTTCGTCGGCGAACTGCGCCTCGGCCTGGACGAGCGCCTGCAGGCGCCCGTCGCACTCGCGCCGCTGATCGACCCCAACGTCCACTCGTGCGGCACCGTCTACCCGCACGGCGTCAAGGAGCTCTCCCACCCCGAGGCCGGCGCCTACCTGGTCGGCATGAAGTCCTACGGTCGCGCGCCGACGTTCCTGGCCATGACCGGCTATGAGCAGGTCCGCTCCATCGCCGCGTCCCTCGCCGGCGATCACGAGTCCGCCGAACGCGTCGAGTTGACCCTGCCCGAGACCGGAGTGTGCGGCGGAGCGGGGCTCTTCGACGAAGCCGAGGCCCCCACCGACGGCGGCGGCTGCTGCTCGGCCCCGGCCACCCTTCAGATCGGCACGGCCGCCCCCGCACGCACCGCGTCGGGTGGCTGCTGACGGTGGTGCTGCCCGGCGGCCGTACGCCGCCGGCCCGGTGGTGGGGCCGGGCTCGTGGTTGCGCCATTCGGGTGTACCGGTGGGTGGGGCGGACCCGGCCGGTGCCCGACGGGGGAGCCCCGGGCGTACCGGAGCGGTTGTGGCGCCAGGGCTCCGGGCCCACCATGAGGTAGTGGATTAAGGCGGAACTGTGCGATGGACGGAGCTGACGGGGTGGACTCCCGTGGACCCCTCGACGTCACGAGAGCAGCCACAGCGGTTGTCGATGCCCGTGGCAGGGTCATCGGGTGGAGCCCGGCGGCGGCGGAGCTGCTCGGCTACGAGGCGCACGACGTGCTCGGACGCCCCGCTGACGACCTGCTGGGGCGCCGTGCGGGCACCGGCGAGCACGCCGGCCCGCCAGGGGCGGAGCGGAGTACCCGCAGCGTGGTCCTCCATCTGCGGCACCGGGACGGCCGCTCGCTGCGGATCGCCACGACGATGGTCCCGGTCTCCTCCGAAGGGGCCGGGCCGGCCTGGCTCGTCGTAGCCGCCGATTCCGAGGAGCTGGCCCAGTGGGAGGCCCGGCAGGCGATGCTGCAGGGGCTCATCACCCGCTCCTCCGTCGGCCTCGCCATCTACAACGCCGACATGCGGGTGATGTGGATCAACGCCGAGCTGAACCGCGAAATGGGGTCCACCCAGTACGTCGGCATGTCCCCGGACGAGATGATCCTGGACGCCGAGATTCTGTCCGAGGGGTATCCGTCCACGCTGGAACAGGTCATGAGGAAGGTGTTCGCCACCGGCGAGCCCGTCATCGATCTGCACTACGGCGGCCGCGCGCCCGTCGATCCGGAGCACGACCGCGTCTGGTCGTGCTCCTACTACCGGCTTCAGGACGCCCAGGGCAATTCGCTGGGCATGTGCGAGGAGTCGGTGGACATCACCGACCGTTACCGGGCCCAGCAGCGACTGGCCCTGCTGGTGCGCGCCGGAGCGCGCATCGGTACGACCCTGGACATGAGCCGCACGGCCCGGGAGCTCGCCGAGGTCGCCGTCCCGCAGTTCGCGGACTCGGTCACCGTGGACCTGCTGGAGGCGGTACTGGAGGGGGACCAGACCACGCCGGGGACCACGGCCGGACGGCGGCTGGTCCGAATGTGGGGGGAGACCGGGCAGGACGGCGGGACGACGGCCGAGGGGGGCCGGCGACGTACGGCGCGACAGTTGGTCGACTACCCACCGGCATCGGCCCAGGCCCGCAGCCTGACCTTGGGCCGGAAGGTCCTGGAGACCGGCACGAAACCGCAGGGCACAGCGCACGACGTGAAGGACACGCGGGAACCGCTGCTCCGCTCGTGTCTTGCCGTGCCGCTACGGGCCGGGCGCAGCCCGATCGGGCTCGTCACGTTCTTCCGGGACCGGGACACCAACCCGTTCGACGAAGGTGAGCTGGACCTCGCCGACGAGCTCGTCGCGCGTACCGCGGTCTGTATCGACAACGCCCGCCGGTTCACCCGTGAGCACACGGCCGCCCTCAGACTGCAACGGAGCCTGCTGCCGCAGAGCCTGCCGCCGCAGACAGCCGTCGAGCTGGCGTACCGGTATCTGCCCGCCGACAGCCGGGCCGGGGTCGGCGGCGACTGGTTCGACGTCATTCCGCTGTCGGGCACACGTGTCGGCCTGGTGGTCGGGGACGTGGTCGGGCACGGCCTGGGAGCCGCCGCCACCATGGGGCGGCTGCGCACCAGCGTCCGGGTGCTCGCCCAGCTGGACCTCGCCCCGGACGAACTCCTGACCCGGCTGGACAACCTGGTCGGGCAGTCCGCCAAGGAGTGGGCCGCGGTCAGGGGCGTGCGGGGCGGCGGGCCGGAGGACGACGAAGCGGTCGGCGCGACCTGCCTGTACGCGGTGTACGACCCGGTGACCGGACAGTGCAGCATGGCGCGCGCGGGCCACCCGGTGCCGGCCGTGGTCGACGCGGAGAGCGGCCTCGTCAGCTATCCGGAGCTTCCCGCGGGCCCGCCCCTGGGACTGGGCGGCCTGCCCTTCGAGGGCACGGACCTGCAGCTGCCCGCGGGCAGCCTCATCGCGCTCTTCACCAATGGTCTGGTCCAGTCCTCCGACCGCGACATCGACGCCGGGCTCGACCGGCTCGACGAAATCCTCGCCGAGCACCGGCGCCCCCTGGAAGAGCTCGCCGACCGGACCGTCTCGACGCTGCTCCCCGGGCCGTCGGACGACGACGCGGCCCTGCTCCTCGTCCGCACACGGAGGCTCGACAAGTACCGGGTGGCCGTGTGGGAGCTGGCCGCCGACCCGGTCATGGTCGGCCGCGCCCGCGCCGCTGCCACCGGGCAGCTCGGCGAATGGGGCCTGGACGACGTCTCGTTCACCACCGAACTGATCGTCAGCGAGCTGGTCACCAATGCCATCCGCTACGCCGAGGGCCCCATCCTGCTGCGGCTCATCCGCGATCAGACCCTCATCTGCGAGGTCTCCGACTCCGGACACACCTCACCCCATATGCGCCATGCGGCGAGCGACGACGAAGGCGGCCGCGGCCTCTTCCTCATCGCCCAGATGACCGAGCACTGGGGAACGCGCTACACGCCGACGGGCAAGACGATCTGGGCCGAACAGGACCTGCCGCCCGCGGGCAGCGCGGAACGGGCCGACGCGTAGCGGAACGGGCCGCCCCGTAGGCCGCAGTCGACGCCGCCACGCTCTACGTCAGCGGGCGATCGACTTCATCGGCCCGGGCCGGCGCAGCAGCCACTGCAGGAAACCGCGGCGGGGCGGCTTGGGCGGTCGCACCGTGATGCTGCCGCTGCGCACCTTCCCCGTCACATGGATACGCAGCCGGATCGGCGTCCCGGCGGAGACATGCGCCCGATGGCGCACGCTGCCGCTGCTCACCGCGACCTCGTCGACGTCCACGAAAACGTCCGGCGGCACTATCAGGGTCACCGACCCGCTGCGCACCGACGCTTCGATCTCCAGGGTGGGCGATCCGATGACGGCACGGGTGAAGTCGAGAACGACGGAGCCGCTGTTGGACTCGATCTCCATCTGCCGGGGCACCGACCACGTGCCCTCCCGCTTCGCGCTCGCGCTGTCGACCGCGATCCGCGACCTGTCCTTCGGTGCGGGGGAGGAGACACCGCCACCCGCCCACGCCGGTCCGGGCGCCGGCAGATCGGTGAGCACCGCTTCGAGTTCTCGGTAGGTACGCGCCGTCAACGCCACCTCGAGCCGTTCGTCCAGCTCTTCGGCGGTCAGCCGGCCGTCTCCTGCGGCGACCCGCAGCCGCTCCACGACCTGGTCCCGGTCTTCGTGAGACGCGCGCAGTTCGCCGTGATCGGGTACCAATTCACCGGACATGCCCACACTGTAGTGGTTGTCCGACGAGGGGACACGGGAGCCGGTCGGAGGGGCGGCGGTCGGCTCTGTTGCGTTCGGAGCGTTCGCTGTCCGCCCTAGCCGGCGAGGGAGGGGTACGGCGAGGGGGAGAGTTCCCGGCGCTGCGGAAGTTCGACGACCTCGGCGCCGCATCCCCGGACGAAGTCCATCACGGAGTCGGCCGTGCGGTCGTCGAGGGAGAACACCCAGCGACCGGGTATCAACACCGTGTCGATGGTCCCCACCGCGACCCGGGCGAGCAGCAGGCTCAGCTCCGGCCGCACGGCCCGACAGGAGACGCCGTTGTCCAGGAAGATCTCCGGGGCGTGGTGGCCGAGCCGGTCGGCGTGCTCCTCGAGGGCGTGCAGATGGACGGCCATCCGCCATTGGTCGTACGGGTAGCAGCGGAGATAGGCGGCGATCCGCGCACGACCCCGATAGGTGTCCGCCGTGGACATGACCGCCTCCTCGTTCACCCGGGCGCCGGATTCACCGGAATCGCCGGAGCGGCCGGGTCCAGGCGGGGATCTGTCCCACGACCCGCTACATACCGCCCATAGTGGACGGGAGAAGTAGTTGTTGTCTATACCATTGGCGGTAAATCTTTGGGCAGGGGGTCCCCGGGCGGTGGGACCGGACCCGGCCCCGGGTACGTGCCGCCCGCGATGCCTGGGTGCGGTCGTCCGCCCCCGGCTGGTGCTGTGGCAGGCTGCGAGGAGAAATCCGGCTGCCCGGACCGTCGACTCCCGGGCCCGGAGATATCACGGAGGTACGCCACGGTGAGCACATCGTCGGATCATTCGCGACGCACAGTGACGTCGGCCGATCACCGCGCTGCCGTCGCCACCGAGACCGATCGCTTCGTGGCGGCGGTCAAGGGCGCCGACCTGACGACCTCGGTGCCGAGCTGCCCGGGCTGGACGCTTGCCGACCTGGTCAAGCACACCGGGAGCGTGCAGCGCTGGTTCTCCGTCCTGCTGCGCCAGCAGGTCCAGGAACGGCCCAGGAGCCGCGACGTCGAGCTGCGGCTGCCTCCGGCCGAGGACGGCTACCCCGACTGGTTGACGGCGAGCGCCGCCGAGGCCGCGAGCGCCTTCGCGGCCACCGAGCCCGATGCCCCGATGTGGGTGTGGGGCGCGGATCACCATGCCCGGTTCTGGGTGCGGCGGATGCTCTTCGAGACGCTGGTGCACCGCACCGACGCGGAACGCGCCCTGGACCTGCGACCGGTGATCGACCGCGACCTGGCGGCCGACGGCGTCGACGAGTTCCTGACCAATCTGCCGTTCGCCGCGTCCTTCGCGCCCAAGGTGTCCAACCTGCGCGGCGACGGGAAGACCATCCGGTTCCAGTGCACGGACGTCAACGGCGACAGCGACGGCGACGTCAACAGCAACGGTGACTGGCTGGTCCGGCTGCGGCCCGACGGCTTCGGGCTCGACCCGCGCCCGCCCGGGTCGGCGACGCCTGCCGCCGACGCCACCGTGCGGGGCGCCGCAGCGGATCTGCTGCTGCTCCTGTACGGCCGGCTCGACCGTGACGCGGACCTCTTCGGGATCGAGGGCGACGAGGAACTGCTCGCGCACTGGTTCGCCAACTCGGAGTTCTGAGGCACCCGCACCACCGAACGTCAGGCGTTGCCGTCGGCCTCGCCCGATGCCAGTCGGCGGTGGATTTCCGTGGTCATGGCGTGGATGGCGCGCGTCAGCTCGGTGTTGGTCTTGAGCTCCAGCTCCTGCTCGACGAAGTCGTGATCCGCCTTGGCCTGCTGGAACACGGCCTGCCGATTCTGTCCGATCATGACGAACGTCGACAGGAAGATCGCCTCGAGCGATACGACGAGCGTCAACGTGGGCCAGGGGTTCGACTCGGCGACCAGCATCCAGACCAGGAAGGCGACGGCGTGGAGATAGACGAACATCATGGAGCCGGCGAACTTGGTGATCGCGTCGGCGATGCGCAGCTGAAGGTCGGAAGAACGACTGGCGCGGTGCGCCACGACAACCGGATGATGCCGCGCGTGGTCGTCGGGCCTGCTCATCGGGATCTACCGCCTTCTGGGGTCGTCGACCGGTGCCGTGGCGCCGGATGAACTCGCTGCATGGTGTCAGACCTGCGGATCCCGGGCCCGGGCGCGTTCCCGGTCGGCCGAACGGGCCCTCGGAGTAGGGACGTTCGGCCCGGTCGTCGGGACTGCGGGCCCCTGCGGTCCCGGCTGCCGCGACGGCACATTGAGAGCGGACGCGGTTGCCGCGTCCGTCCTCCAGATCCCGGAAGGGATGGCCATCATGGCAGTCCACGAGCACCCGCAGCAGCACACCGGGTTCCACCTGCCGGTACGGCGCAGGGCCGGTGCCGCGGCGGTGTCCGGCACGGCGCCCGCTCTGGCGGTCACGTCGACCGGCGCACGGGTCCTCGCCGGGATCCGGGTCCTGACGGGGTTCATCTTCCTGTGGGCCTTCCTCGACAAAGCGTTCGGCTGGGGTTACGCGACCGCGTCCGGCAAGGGCTGGGTCGACGGCGGCTCGCCGACGAAGGGCTTCCTCAGCGGGGTCTCGGCCGGTCCCATGGAGTCCACCTTCCATTCCTGGGCGGGTGCCGGCTGGGCGAACTGGCTGTTCATGCTCGGCTTGCTGAGCATCGGCGTGGCCCTGACGGCCGGTGTCGCACTGCGGTTCGCCGCCGTCGCGGGCACCGCCATGATGGCGCTGATGTGGATGGCGGAATGGCCGCCGGCCCGGCACGGCTCCGACGGAACGCTGAGCATGTCCAGCAACCCGCTCGTCGACTACCACCTGCTGTACGCGGCGGTCATGATCGCGCTCGCCGTCGCCTCCGCCGGCACCGTCTGGGGCCTCGGCCGGATCTGGGCGCGACTGCCGGTCGTCCGCGACCACCGCTGGCTGCTCTGACCCCCACCCGGCACCCGCCCAGCACCGTTCCGTCAGGTGATCCTGCGGCCCTCCTCCCGCCGTCCGGCGGCCGGGAGCCGGCCCCACCCACACCGCCGCCCTGCACGGTTCCCCCGAGAGCATGGCCGCGGCGGACTGGGCGGCCGGCGAAGCACGCCGCCGCGGGCTGACCCTGCGCCTCGTCCACGCAGGCGAATGGCAGCCCGACACCGTCACCCCGCACACGCCGCTGGGCGGTCCCGGCCCCCCGCAGCGCCACTGGGGGGATCGCGTACTGCGCGACGCCGAGGCGCAGGTGCGGCTGCGCCACCCCGATCTGCGGATCGTCGGCGAGCAGATCGCCAACGAGCCCGTGGCGGCCCTCCTGGGCGCCGCGAACGGCTCGGAGATGCTGGTCATCGGCTCACGGGGACTCAGCGCCGTCGCCGGCTTCCTGGTCGGCTCGGTGGCGCTCGGGGTCGTGGGACGGGCCACTCGGCCCGTCGTACTGGTCCGGGCCGGGGAACCGGACGGGACGGCGCAGCCGGCCGACCCCTCCACGACCACGACCGCGACTGGGACCGCGACCGCGACCGCGACCGCGACCGCGACAGCGACTGGGACTGAGACGGCGACCATCCCGGCTCCGCCCCGCCATGTCGTGCTGGGTCTCGACCTGAACAGCCCGGGTGATGCCGTGATCGGCTTCGCCTTCGAGGCCGCCGCCGTGCGTCAGTCGGCGCTGCGCGTCGTCCACGGCTGGTACCTCCCGGCCTACTACAGCTTCGGGACCGCGGACCTCGCCGTGAACCAGGACGTCGGCGGGGAGCTGGCCGAGCAGAAGAGGACCGCGCTGGCGGACGCGCTGCGTCCGTGGCGGGAGAAGTTCCCCGGCGTGAGGGTCACCGCACAGGCGGTGATCGGCCGGGCCTCGCACCATCTGGTGGACTCCGCCCGCGGCGCGGGCCTGGTCGTCATCGGCCGGCGCACCCGCACCTCGGCGATCGGCGCGCACATCGGCTCGGTCACTCACGCCGTGATGCACCACGCCGCCGCTCCGGTCGCCGTCGTCCCGCACGACTGAGTACGACCGAGCACGTCCGCCCGGTGGCGCCCAGGGCCATGTGGCCCTGGTGGGGGACATGCGGCCCTACCGCGTGCGGGCGTCGTGAGGAAGCATGGTCGGTGGGCGAATGGATCGTCATGACGGCATGGACGGTATTGAGGATCGAACGATGCACCGACACAACGGTTTCCGGGAGCTGGATCGCCGGGAGAGTCTGCGTCTGCTGTCTCTGGTGACGATCGGCCGGGTCGTCTACACCGAGGATGCCCTGCCCACGATTCTGCCGGTTCACTTCCTCCTGGACCCGGACGGTGCCGTGCTGTTCCAGGCCTCCGCCGCCTCGCACATGGCGCGCGCGGTGCGGGGTGCGGTGGTCGCGTTCGAGGCGGACCACTTCGACGAGGCCGGCCACACCGGTTGGAGTGTGGTGGTCACCGGCCGCGCTTCCGTGGTCACGAACCCGGTCAAGGAAGCGCGGTTGAGGTCGAGCGGTCCGCGGCCGTGGCTGGAGACGGGTGACGGGATCTTCATCCATGTCGAACCCGAACTCGTGGCGGGGCGCGTCGTCGACCGGAACGGTCATGTCCCGGCGGAGCTGGTCGAGTTGTCGCCGGCCGACATGCCCTGACGGAGGCGGACGCCACGCAGGGAGCCGGTCGGGGATCCGCTATTCCGCCTTCACCGGCACCTGCCAGACGAGGGTGGTCCCGCCGTCCGGCGGGCAGATCAGCTCCATGTCGCCGCCCAGCTGCAGGGCGCGCTCCCGCATGTTCCGCAGGCCGTTGCCGGTCCGTTGCGCCGGAAGTCCGACGCCGTTGTCGGTGGTGGTGAGGACGACCTGCCGGCCGTCGGTCTCCAGGGCCACCTGCACGCGGGTGGCGTGGGCGTGCTTGGCGACGTTGCTGAGCGACTCCGCGAGCACCGCCATCGCATGGTCGGCGACCTCCCGTGGCACCTGGGTGTCCAGCAGCCCTTCCATCCGCACGCTCGGCGTGAAGCCGAGTACCGCGGAGGCGTCGGAGGCGGCCCGCACCGTACGGGCCCTGAGGGTGTGTTCCGCGCCGGTCTCGCGGGACCGCAGGCCGAAAATGGTCGACCGGATGATCTTGATGGTCTCGTCCAGGTCGTCGACAGCGCGCCGGACCCGTTCCGAGGCCTCCGGGTGCTCGATGAAGCGGCCCGCGCTCTGCAGCGTCATCCCGGTGGCGAAGAGGCGCTGGATCGCGAGGTCGTGCAGATCGCGGGCGATCCGGTCCCGGTCCTCCAGCAGCGCGATCTGCTCGGCGCCGGTACGCCGTTCGGCCAGCTCCATCGCCACCGCCGCCTGCCCGGCGAAGCCCAGCAGCGGCTCGATCTCGTCCGCGGTGAAGGAGGTCCCGCCGGCCGCGCGGACCAGCAGCAGTACGCCACGCGGGCCGTCACCCGTACCGATGGGGACCGCGACCGCGGCCTCCAGCCGGTCATTGCGCGGCACGTCCGTGCGGACCGACTCGTCCAGGTTGATGTTCTCGCTGGTCACGGGCTTCCCGGAGGAGAAGGCGGCACCCACGAGGCTGCCCTCGACCGGCACGACCAGACCGCGCAGCGCGGGTGCGTCCCGGCCGATGACGAGTTCGACGGAGAGCGCCGCCGCGTCGTCGACGGGCAGCGCGATAAGGGCGAGTTCCGCACCGGTGATCTCGCGGGCGCGTTCGGCGATGAGGCTGATGACCGCACTGCGCGGACTGCCCGCCATGAGCGTGTGGGTGATCTCCGCGTTGGCCTGGAGCCACCGCTCGCGCCGCCTGGACTCCTCGTACAGCCGGGCGTTGTCGATCGCCACCCCGGCGGCCACGGCCAGCGTGGCCAGGACGGACTCGTCCTCGGCGTCGAACTGCCCGCCGCCGCGCTTCTCCGTCAGATACAGGTTGCCGAAGACGTGGTCGCGCACCCGGATCGGTACCCCGAGGAAGGAGTCCATCGGCGGGTGGTTCGGCGGAAAGCCGTACGAGGAGGGGTGATCGGAGATCCGCGGCAGCCGCAACGGGTGCGGATCGCGGATCAGCACGCCCAGGATTCCGTGCCCCGACGGGTACGCGCCGATCGCGGTGATCTGCTCGGGCGTGAAACCGACCGTCACGAACTCGGCGAGCCGCTCGCCGTCCGGCCCGATCACGCCCAGCGCCGCGTACTCGGCCTTTACCAGTACCGCCGCCGCCTCGACGATATTGCGCAGCACCTGCTCCAGATCCAGCTCACGCCCGACGGAGAGCACCGCCTCCAGCAGGCCGCGGACCTGGTCCCGGGTGCCGCGCGCCGCGTCCAGCCGGTCCTGCAGGTCCTCGAGAAGCTCGTCGATCCGCAGCTGAGGAGACTGCCCGGTGCCCTCGTCGACGTTACCCACCGATATGCCTCCAGGTGCTCGTGACGGAATGCAGGCCCATCGTCACAGCCCCCTCCACCGTACTCGCCCCGGTCCACTCCACGGCGTGCCCGCGGGCGGCGGCCCTCCGGCGGCTGGGCCCCGAAGAGCGGAGAATGGGAGGGTGCGGTGGCGATGACACCACGGATCAGGGCCACCTGGCCCTGTCACCACGGCGCGGGGAGCCGCAGACTGAACGGTGAGCGCCGTTCGGGACCCGTCCGCTGGACGGCGAATCCCGGCGCAGGATTCAGGAGCTCTTGATGTCGGACAGCGACCGTCCCACCCCCGCGGCCGGGATCACGGTCTTCCTCCTCGACGACCATGAAGTGGTGCGGCGGGGGGTGCGTGACCTGCTGGACGACGAACCGGACATCACGGTGATCGGCGAGGCCGGCACCGTGGAGCAGGCCCTCATCCGCATTCCCGCGCTGCGCCCGCAGGTCGCCGTGCTGGACGTGCGGCTGCCGGACGGTGACGGAGTGACGGTCTGCCGGGAGCTCCGCTCCAAGATGCCCGAGCTCGCGTGCCTGATGCTCACGTCCTTCGACGACGAGGAGGCGCTCCTCGACGCGATCATGGCCGGTGCCTCGGGGTTCGTGCTGAAACAGATCCGCGGCTCCGACCTCGTCTCGGCCGTCCGCACCGTCGCCTCCGGACAGTCGACGCTCGACCCCAGCGCGGCGGCCCGGCTGATGTCCAAGCTGCGCGGCGCGGAGGAACCGGCACCGGAACTGGTCGCGCTGCCCAGCCTGACCGAACGGGAGCGGGAGATCCTGGCGCTGGTCGGCGAAGGGCTGACCAACCGGCAGATCGGACAGCGGTTGTACCTCGCGGAGAAGACCGTCAAGAACCACATCTCACGGCTGCTCGCCAAGCTGGGCGTGGAGCGACGCGTCCAGGCCGCCGTGATCGCGACCCAGGCCCAGGACCGGCTGAACCAGGAAGGCCGGCACGACGCCGGTCACCGACGGTGACCGGCGCACACTGACCGTTCGCCCCCGTCCCCGGTTGCTCGTCGGCGGATGCCGCCGCGCAAGCGGGCCACCCCGCCGGCAACTGAGGACGTTCGGGCCCCTGCGCGTCAGCGCCCCCTGGGTGAGGATGGGAGGGCAGGCAGGATTGATGGACAACCGGAGCACGGACAAACCAGAGCGGCGAAGCGCGACCACGCCTGCACACGTCGAAGACCGCGGAGCCGCGGAAACGGACAGTGCGATGTCCACCACACACTCCCTTCTCGACAGGCTCACCACCGCACACCGTGACCGACTCATGGCGTTGTCCACACCGGTCGCCTTTCCCCTGGGCACCCGGATCTTCGACGCCGACCGGACCGCCGAACGCTTCTGGGTCCTGGACCGTGGCGAGGTGACCCTGGACCTGCACGTCCCCGGACGGCAGGCAGCCGTGGTGCAGACCGTCTCGGCGGGCGAACTCCTCGGCTGGTCCTGGCTGTTCCCGCCGTTCCGGTGGCAACTCGGCGCCCAGGCGCACACCGCCGTGCAGGCCTGGGAGTTCCCGGCGGCGGCGGTCCGTGAACTGTGTGTTGCCGATCCCGCTCTGGGACATGAGTTCGTCCTGCTCTGCGCCGCGGTCATCGGAGACCGGCTGCACTCCACGCGCACCCGGCTGCTCGACCTGTACGGCCCGTTCGGGGTGTATCGCGACGGCTCGGTATCGGTGGGCGGCGCGGAGGACGACTTCTGACACCGCGGTTCACGCCGCTGGAAGTGAGGGCCGTTCGGCCCCCCGGATGTCCCTCATCGGCCCAAGAGGCAGGGCCGCACCGCGTCGCAGAGTAGGAGCGACGCCGGTCCGGCGCCTGCGGAGGAGATGGATATGCCTGGCACCAGGTCAGAGACGCAAAAGAACGACACCTACCTTGACGACGCCGAACTGGCGGCACTGAACGCGCACTGGCGGGCGGCGAACTACCTGGCCGTCGGCCAGATCTACCTGATGGCCAACCCGCTGCTCACCGAACCCCTGCTCCCGGAGCACATCAAGCCCCGGCTGCTGGGCCACTGGGGCACCTCGCCCGGTCTCAACCTCGTCCACACCCACCTCAACCGGGTGATCAAGGCACGCGACCAGGACACGCTGTGCGTGTGGGGGCCGGGGCACGGAGGACCGGCGGTACTGGCGAACACCTGGCTGGAGGGGACCTACAGCCGGACGTACCCGGACATCGGCCGGGACGCCTCGGGCATGGGCAAGCTGTTCCGGCAGTTCTCCTTCCCGGGCGGGGTCCCCAGCCACGTGGCACCGGAGACGCCCGGATCGATCCACGAGGGCGGGGAGCTGGGCTACTCGCTCTCGCACGCCTACGGCGCCGCACTGGACAACCCCGGCCTGCTCGTCGCCTGCGTCATCGGCGACGGTGAGGCCGAGACGGGACCGCTGGCCGCCTCGTGGCACTCCAACAAGTTCCTCGACCCGGTGAACGACGGAGCGGTCCTGCCGATCCTGCATCTGAACGGCTACAAGATCGCCAATCCGACGGTCCTGGCACGGATCCCCGAGGCCGAACTCGACGACCTGATGCGCGGGCTGGGCCACGAACCGATCCACGTCACCGGGGACGACCCGCTGCGCGTGCACCAGGACATGGCCCGTGCGATGGACACGGCACTGGACCGCATCGCCCTCATCCAGCGCACCGCCCGCGAGGAGGGCGTTGGAGAACGCGCCCGCTGGCCGATGATCGTCCTGCGCACCCCCAAGGGCTGGACCGGTCCCGCGGAGGTCGACGGGCTGCCCGTCGAAGGCACCTGGCGCGCCCACCAGGTCCCGCTGTCCGGAGTGCGCGACAACCCGGAGCACCTGCGCCAGTTGGAGGCCTGGCTGCAGTCCTACCGGCCGGCCGAGCTGTTCGACGAGCACGGCCGCCCGCGCGACCAGGTGCTGGAATGCCTGCCGGACGACGAACGAAGGCTCGGCGCGAGTGCGCACGCCAACGGCGGTCTGCTGCTGCGGGACCTGCCGATCCCGGCGCTGGAGCGGTACGCCGTTCCCGTCGACAAACCCGGCGCGACCCTCCACGAGCCCACGCGCGTCCTGGGCGACCTGGTGGAGACGATCATGGAGGACACCGCGGAGCGCCGCGACTTCCGGCTGGTCGGCCCGGACGAGACCGCGTCCAACCGCCTGCAGAGCGTCTACCGGGCCACGGGCAAGGCATGGCAGGGCGAGACCCTGGAGGTCGACGAGGACCTGGACCGGCACGGCAGGGTCATGGAGATCCTCTCGGAACACACCTGCCAGGGCTGGCTGGAGGGCTATCTCCTGACCGGCAGGCACGGTCTGTTCTCCTGCTACGAGGCGTTCGTCCACATCGTCGACTCGATGGTCAACCAGCACATCAAATGGCTGCGCGTCTCCCGGCGGCTGCCCTGGCGCCGCCCCATCGCGTCGCTGAACTACCTGCTCACCTCGCACGTGTGGCGGCAGGACAACAACGGCTTCTCCCACCAGGACCCCGGCTTCATCGACCACGTCCTGAACAAGAGCCCCGAGGTCGTCCGGGTCTATCTGCCCCCGGACACCAACACCCTGCTGGCGGTGGCCGATCACGTGCTGCGCAGCCGCGACTACGTCAATGTCGTCGTCGCCGGCAAGCAGCCCTGCTTCGACTGGCTCACCCTGGACCAGGCCCGAGCGCACTGCGCCCGCGGCGCCGGGGTCTGGGAGTGGGCCGGCACGGAGGACGGCACCGGCGAGCCCGATGTGGTGCTGGCGTGCGCCGGGGACGTTCCCACGATGGAAGTCCTGGCCGCCGCGCAACTGCTGCGCGTCCATCTGCCGGAGCTGAGGGTGCGGGTCGTGAACGTGGTCGACCTCGCCCGGCTGCTGCCGAAGGAGGAACACCCGCACGGCATGCACGACGCCGAGTACGACGCCCTGTTCACCCGCGACCGGCCGGTCGTCTTCGCGTACCACGGCTACCCGTGGCTCATCCACCGGCTGGCCTACCGCCGTGCCGGCCACGCGAACCTGCATGTGCGCGGTTACAAGGAGGAGGGCACCACCACCACGCCGTTCGACATGGTGGTCCGCAACGACCTCGACCGCTACCGCCTGGTCATGGACGTCATCGACCGCGTTCCCGGCCTCGCCGTCCGCGCCGCCTCCGTCCGGCAGGACATGGAGGACGTGCGGCTGCGCCACCACGCCTGGATCCGCGAACACGGGGTGGACCTGCCCGAGGTCGCGGACTGGACCTGGACCGGCTGAAACCGGCCGCACGCCACCGTCGTGCAGGGCTGACGCACGAAACCGCCGCACCGAACCGCCGAGCCGAGGGAGTTCCACGATGCTGATGGCCCACCCCGCCGTACTGCGGAACCTGCTGGAACGTTACGACGCCCTGCAGTTACTCGCCCGCTCCGACGCCGTCGACCCGTACGTCCACCGCCAACTCCAGGACACCGCGTACACGTTGTGCGTCTCCACCGGCACCCGGGACATCGGGGCGGCGCTCCTCGCCGCCCGCGAGCAGACCCGGCCGATTCCCACCGCTCCCCGCACGCCCACCGCGGTCGGCTGAGGTCTGGATCCGTCGTCGCGCCGGTTCTGCGGAGTCAGCCGTCTGCAGAACCGGCCGCTCGTTCGGGGTGTTTTGGCGGAACGTCATACTTTCGTGTGAGACGACGCGGTACTCCGTATGGCCACCGGCTCCTTGGGCATGACTGGGCCTGACCAACTGGCGCGCAAAATTGGAGGGGCGGCCCAGTGACTCAGCCGTTTGACCTGCCCGAGTTCTACATGCCGTACCCGGCCCGGCTCAACCCGCATCTGGAAGCGGCCCGTGAGCAGTCCAGGGTCTGGGCCCGGGGAATGGGCATGTTGGAGGGTTCAGGGATCTGGGAGCAGAAGGACCTCGACGCCCACGACTACGCCCTGCTGTGCTCGTACACCCACCCGGACTGCGACGCCGACGTGTTGTCGCTGGTCACCGACTGGTACGTGTGGGTGTTCTTCTTCGACGACCACTTCCTGGAGCTGTACAAACGGACTCCCGACCGGGAGGGCGGCAAGGAGTATCTGGACCGGCTGCCGGCGTTCATGCCGATGGATCTGGCGGACGGCTTCCCGGAGCCGCGCAACCCGGTGGAGGCCGGGCTCGCCGACCTGTGGGCGCGCACCGTGCCGAGCATGTCGTACGCCTGGCGCGAGCGCTTCGCGGAGTCGACCCGCAACCTCCTCAACGAGTCCCTGTGGGAACTCGCCAACATCGACACCGGGCGGATCGCCAACCCCGTCGAGTACATCGAGATGCGCCGGAAGGTGGGCGGGGCGCCCTGGTCCGCGGGGATCATCGAGTTCGCGGCGAACGCCGAGCTCCCGGTCCCGGTCGCGGGGACCCGTCCGCTGCGCGTCCTCACCGACGCCTTCTCGGACGGCGTCCACCTGCGGAACGACCTCTTCTCGTACCAGCGGGAGGTGGAGGAGGAGGGCGAACTCAGCAACGGTGTCCTGGTGTTGGAGACCTTCCTGGGCTGTACGACCCAGGAGGCGGCCGAGGCCGTCAACGATCTGCTCACCTCGCGGCTGCAGCAGTTCGAGAACACCGCGCTGACCGAAGTCCCGGCGCTCTGCGTGGAGAAGGGCCTGGATCCGGCGCAGTGCGCCGCCGTCGCCGCGTACGTGAAGGGGCTCCAGGACTGGCAGTCCGGCGGCCACGAGTGGCATCTGCGCTCCAGCCGCTACATGAACGAAGGCGCGGTCACCACCCCGAACGCCCTGTTCGGGGGAGCCGTCGGCACGTCGGTCCTGGACATCAAGACGCTCTTCGGCCGGCCGGCCAAGGCCCGGCTGCGGAGCCACAGCAACGTGCCGCGCCGGCACGTCGGCCCCTCCCGACTACCGGACTTCGACCTGCCGTTCACTCTGACGGTCAGTCCGCACCTCGATCACGCGCGGAAGGAATCCGTCGCCTGGGCCGGACGGATGGGCCTGCTCGCCGACATCTGGGACGAGGCCAAGCTCGCCGGCTACGACTTCGCCCTCTGCTCGGCCGGCCTCGATCCGGACGCCACGCGTGAGGAACTGGAGCTCAGCGCGGAGTGGCTGACCTGGGGGACCTACGGCGACGACCTGTACCCGCTCGCCTTCGGCCGCACCCACGACCTCGCCGGCGCGAAGCTGTGCACCGATCGTCTGAAGGCCTGTATGACCGTCGAGGACCCGGCCGTCGGAGCCGCCCTGGCGGTCACCCCGATGGAACGCGGCCTCGCGGACCTGTGGGGCCGCACCATCGTGCCCATGGACATGGACCAGCGCCGGGCCTTCCAGCGCACCATCGAGGTCATGCTGGACAGCTGGCTGTGGGAACTCCACAACCAGCACCAGAACCGCATCCCCGACCCCATCGACTACCTGGAGATGCGCCGGTTCACCTTCGGCTCCGACCTCACCATGAGCCTGTGCCGGATGCGGCACGGCAAGAAGCTGCCGCCGGGGATCTATGAGAGCGGCACGTTGCGCGCGATCGAGAACGCGGTCTCCGACTACGGATTCCTGATCAACGACGTCTTCTCGTACCAGAAGGAGATCCAGTACGAGGGAGAGATCCACAACCTCATCCTCGTCGTCGAGAACTTCTTCGACTGCGACTATCCGACCGCCCTGAAGATCGTCGCGGATCTGATGTCGTCCCGGCTCGCCCAGTTCCAGCACGCGATGGAGCACGAACTTCCCGTGCTCTACGACGACTTCGACCTGGACGCCGAGGGCCGGGCGACCATGGACGAGTACATGAAGGAACTGCAGGACTGGCTCGTCGGCATCCTCAACTGGCACCGGGGCGTGCGCCGCTACTACGACGCCGACCTGCCGAGCACCCTGCCCTACAGCGGCGTCCCCCACACACCCACCTCTCGGACCACCCTCCCGTCCGAGCCCCTGGCACTGCCGTCCCTGCCTTCCCCGGAAGGACACGCCTGGGCCACCCCAGCCGGCCTGGGCACCTCGGCCGCCCGCATCTTCTTGCCCTCACCCGCAGAGCGCTCCCACGACCGCGGCGCCCGCCGCGGCGCCGTCTGAGGCGCCGCAGCGATTTCAGGGCCGCGCCTCGGCAGTGTCGACACTGCCGAGGAGCGGCCCTGCACGGTAGAGCGTCATGCCGGCGGGCGTCCCCGCCGGCGGTGTGATGTCGTTGCCGATCTCAACCTGAATCCCCGGCCGCGGATTCCCGCTCCGGATGTGATGATCACCGCACCTCTCCCGGCTTCCCGGCACGCCGACCGGCGCCTCATAATCCGATCTCCGCAGTGCTGCCGGGACCACCGGACGAAGATCGATCGAGAGGACCGCTCTTGCCCGCACGGACGATCACCGCCGAGGCCGCAGGTACCTGGAAGCTCGGTGACCTGACGGTCAACCGGATCGGACTCGGCGCGATGCGCCTGACCGGGAGTGCCGCGTTCGATCTCGGGACGCCGAGCGACCGTGAGCGGTCGATCACGGTGCTGCGCCGGGCGATCGAGCTCGGTGTGAACCACATCGACACCGCCGCGTTCTACTTCTCGTCGCTGCGCTCCGCCAATGAGCTGATCAATCGGGCGCTGGCCCCGTACCCGGACGATCTGGTGATCGTCACGAAGGTCGGTCCGAGCCGGGACGCTTCGGGTGCGTGGCTGCCCTGGCCCACGCCGGACCAGTTGCGCGGGCAGGTGGAGGAGAACCTGCGGCAGCTCGGACGGGACCACCTCGACGTGGTGAATCTGCGGATGAACGCACCCGGCTCGATCGCCGAGCACTTCGGGGCGCTGGCCGAACTGCGGGACGCCGGTCTCATCCGTCATCTGGGGCTGTCGAACGTCCGCGCCGAACATCTCGCCGAGGCCCAGGCCATCGCGCCCGTCGTCTGCGTGCAGAACCGCTACGGCATCGACGCGCGGCGCCCGCGTACCGACGACTTCCTGAACCTCTGCGGGGAGCAGCGGATCGCGTTCGTGCCGTTCTTCGCCATCGCCGGTGAAGGGCGCGAGTCGGGCGCGACCGGTGCGGAGAACGCCCAGGTACGCGCCATCGCGGACGCGCGCGGTGTGTCGTCCGCGCAGGTCCGGCTCGCCTGGACGCTCCAGCAGGGTCCGCACGTGCTGGCCATTCCGGGGACCGGCAATCCGGACCACCTCACCGCCAATGTCGCCGCGGGCGCGCTGCGTCTCACGGAGCAGGAGATGACCCTCCTCGACGCGCCCGAGGCCGAGGCGTAGCGGGTCCCGCGAGCCGGCCCCGCTCGCATGGAGGCGAGCGGGGCCGGCCCTGAGCTACCGGCTCAGCGGGCTTCCACCGAGGCCGGGGCCGGCGCGTAGCCGGTGGGCCGGGCGGTGAACGTGCCCCGGCCCTGGGTCCGGCTGCGCAGCCGGGTCGCGTAGCCGAACAGCTCGGCCAGCGGCACGGCCGCGGTGATCACCGCCGTGCCCGCCCGCGCTGTCGAGCCCGAGACCCGGCCGCGCCATGCGGCCAGATCACCGAGCACTCCGCCCACGGCGTCGTCCGGCACCGTGACCGTGACCTCGACCACCGGCTCCAGCAGCACCATCGCGCTGGCGCGCAGTGCCTCCCGGAGCGCGAGCCGGCCGGCCGTACGGAACGCCATCTCCGAGGAGTCCTTGGGATGGGTGGCTCCGTCGGTCAGCGTGACCCGCAGTCCGGTGACCGGGTGACCGCCGAGGGGACCCTCGATCAGAGCGTCCCGGCAACCGGCCTCCACCGCCCGGACGTACTCCTGCGGAACCCGTCCACCGACGACGGCCGACCGGAACACGAACTCCACCGCACTGCCGCCGCTGCCGTCGCCGATGGCGTCGGTGGCATCCAGCGGATCCACGTCGAGGACGACATGGGCGAACTGGCCGGCGCCGCCGTCCTGCTTGACGTGCCGGTACAGCAGTCCGGTGACGCCGCGGGAGACCGTCTCCCGGTAGGCCACCTGCGGGCGGCCGACGCCGATCTCCAGACCGTGGGCGCGGCGGATCTTCTCCACCGCGACCTCCAGATGCAGTTCGCCCATGCCCGACAGCACCGTCTGACCCGTCTCGGCGTCGGTCCTGACCACCAGCGAGGGATCCTCCTCGACCAGCCGCACCAACGCCGACACCAACCGGTCCGTATCGGTGCTCCTGCGAGCCTCGACCGCTACGGAGACGACCGGATCGGCCGTCGTCGGCGGTTCGAGGACCAGCGGGGCCTCGGGTACGCACAAGGTCGCTCCGGCGCGGGCGGCCTTCGGCCCGATCACCGCGACGATGTCCCCGGCGACCGCCTGGTCCATCTCCGCGTGCCGGTCGGCCTGTACCCGGAGGATCCGGCTGATCCGCTCGGAGCGCCGTGCGCCCACGTCCATCACCGTGTCTCCCTTCCGGATCGTTCCCGAGTACACCCGCAGATAGGTCAGCCGCCCGGTGGACGTCGACGTCACCTTGAACACCAGCGCCGCGAACGGCGCCGAAGGATCGGCGGCCCGCTCCTCCTCCATGCCGCGCAGGGTGCCGCGTACCGCCGGCACGTCCAGCGGCGACGGCAGATAGGTCCCGACGGCGTCGAGCAGCGGCTCGATGCCACGGTTGCGGTAGGCCGCACCGCACAGCACCACAACGCCCTCACCGGTACGGGTCAGGTCGCGCAGTGCCGCGGCCAGCGTCGGCGCGGAGATCGTCGACCCGGCACAGAACTCCTCCAACGCGAGCGGATGGAGTTCCGCCACCGCCTCTTCGAGCAACCGGCGGCGCCGGTGCGCCTCTTCGAGCAGGGCCTCGGGTACCGGGCCTTCCTCGAACGTGTCACCGTCGCCGGCCCAGACCAGCGCGCGCATGCGGAGCAGATCCACCACGCCGGTGAACCCGTCCTCCTTGCCGATCGGGAGCTGGACCACCAGCGGAGCCGGATGCAGCCGCTCCCGGATCGACTCGACGGCCGCGTCGAGGTCGGCGCCGACACGGTCCAGCTTGTTGACGAACGCGATCCGCGGTACGCCGTGCCGGTCGGCCTGCCGCCACACCGACTCGCTCTGCGGTTCGACCCCGGCGACGGCGTCGAACACCGCGACCGCGCCGTCGAGGACGCGGAGCGAGCGCTCCACCTCGTCGGCGAAGTCCACATGGCCGGGCGTGTCGATCAGGTTGATCCGGTGCCCGTCCCACGCGCAACTCACCGCGGCGGCGAAGATGGTGATGCCACGGTCGCGCTCCTGGGAGTCGAAGTCGGTGACGGTCGTCCCGTCGTGCACCTCGCCCCGCTTGTGGGTGGCGCCGGTGAAGTACAGGATCCGTTCGGTGACGGTGGTCTTTCCGGCGTCGACGTGGGCGAGGATGCCCAGATTGCGGACGGCGGTCAGTGGATTGACGGGTTGACGATGCAGGTCGGTACGCACGGCCCATGGCCTTTCGGGGTGATCCTGGGAACGGGTCGGCGCGATTCCGGACGAAGACGGCCTGCGACCAGGCCGCACGGAACCCTCTGACGCGGCACATCCGACGCGGCACATCGCATCAGGCCGTACCCGCTCAGCGGTTCACCACCGGACGGGACGGGTACAGGGGGGTCGGAGCAGAGGTCAGGCGTTCGTCACGGACATCCAGTGGCAGCCGCGCAGCCGGCACTGGGGGCACGAAGACACCAGGATCACCTCGTACCGTGACTGGGGAACAACGACAGCGGTGCGGTAACGCATGGCCGGTCTCCCCTCACTGGTCACGGTGCGCGCCGCGATGACGAAGACGTGGCGGCGCGCGATTCGTTGCGAGTGTAGTGAACCGGGGTGCGGGTGGGGAACCGGATTTCGGAACCCCTTCCGAACCCACCTCGACGATCTGATCGAGGCACTGGCGAAGGCGTTGGCCCACGAGAGCCAAGTCCCTTGCGAGCACGGCCCGGACGGTCATCCTCACCTGCCGGGCAGCGGACCGCCGGCCGCTGAACTCGGCATCAGACTGAGCCACCCGGCGGACGCCGCCTCCATGAACTCGACCGCGAAACGTCGGGCAGGGGGCCGTCGTTGGAGACCCTGCTCTGCCCGGCGTTCATGGCCGGCCTGCCCGCGGTTCCTCGGCGAGGTCGCCGACGAGGCGGTGAGCGATCTGGAGCGCCTGATCGAGGACGACGACGCGGACGCGGACGAGGACTAGCCCGTCCGTCCGATGACGTCGAGGACCTGCTCCGCCACCTCGGGGCGGTGCTCGCGGAGGTCCAGAGTGCCGCTGGGGTTGCTGACCGCGTTGGCCACGAGCAGCTTCATGACGGCCCAGAGCGGATCGGCCTGTCCCGTCAGGGTGACCTGCTGCCCGTCGGGACCGATCACCACGGCCGGGCCGACCCCGGCAAGAAGGTTGGTGCGTTCCCAGTCGATGTCGTACGACCTCCTGTTCGGGCTGACGCGGACGACGACCTCCTTGGTACGGTGCAGCAGCGCCAGGTAGTTCATCGGCACCGTCAGCTTGCGCCGCACGTCGAAGGGGGCGCCGCCGTCCTCAGGGCGGATGCGCAGCATCGTCTTCACCACCGGGCCGTCGGCCTGGAAGGTGGTCGTGCCCCGGATCTCGAGGAACCGGGCGCGGGCCAGCCGCCCTCCTCTGCGCGCCCAGCCCTTGCCGACACGGCCGAACGCTCCCTTTTCGCCGGGGAGGTCGTCGACCACCCAGGTCGGCCCCTCGCCCGGCGGCGCCGGGCGGTCCCGGTCCGCCACGGCGGTGCGGGCCCGCTCGGCCAGCCCCGCTATTCGTGCTGCGACCTCGGGTTCGAGTCGCTCGAGAACGACCGTGTCGACGACCAGGGCGATGTCGCCGGCGGCGCGCGAGATCTGCATCTGTTCCATCAGGAGGTCGGGATGTCCGGTCAGCTCGACGCTCCGGCCGTCGAGCCCGAGCACCTTGCAGGTTCTGGCACCGGACAGCAGGGCGCTGCGCGGCCAGTCGACGCCCAGCACCGTGGAGCTGTCCGGATCGACGTAGACGGCGAGGCGTCCGGCGGTGACGGCGGCCAGACACAGCGGTTGCACCCGTACTTCGTCGGTGGTCTCGAAGGAATCGATCCCGTCACCGCGCACCAGGAGCTTCATCCGGATCAGGGGCCTGACCTCGGTGGGGTCGAAGTCGCCGACGTAATGGACGAAGCTCGCCTCCGAGTCGGGGGTGTACGACACGAACGTCGCTTCCAGAACATCGGCCCTGGCCAACCGGCCCTGCCGGATGTGGTCGTCGGCGCGCGGAGACCACAGGGCGAACGCATCGTCCTCGTGGTGGCCCGCGTCCTCGATGACGTCCCCGCGGCTGATCCGCGGGAAGTCCGCCCGCGCGAGACGCTTCGCCGAGAAGGGCACGGACAGGGCACCGAGCAGCCCCAGGCCGAGGGAAGCCGCCGACAACCTCCCATCGACTCCGGGTCCGGCAGCGGCCACGGCGATGAGGAGGACCACGGGCACCGAGAGATTGATGAAGACGGCGAGAACGAAGTTTCCGACGTACCTACGGGCGTAACCCTGCATGGCCCCTCCTCCGTTGAACGGCTGCCCCTTGATACCACTGACGGGCGGACCGGTCACGGTGGGAGCCCCGTCGAACGTCGCTCAGGAGCGGGCCAGTTCACGCAGCGCCATGCGCGCCGCCGGTGCCCGTCCGGTATGTGCCTCCCAGTACGGATGTGTGGACACCTGGACGGAGAGCCGGTGCAGACGGCGGCGCAGTGCCGTGGTCTGTGCGGCGGTGCTGCTACTGGTGCGGTCGGCGAGTTGGCCGTACACGGCGTACCACTCGCGCTGTGCTTGCAGGAGGTCGTGGGGGAAGGAGTACATCACCCGCTAATTCAAGCACGTGTTCGAATTGCGGCGCAGCGGCGACGCCGGTGATTTTTCCCGGCCGGTCCGGCCGGCGCCCCGCCGCCCGTGCTCCCGCCCACCCCGCCGGCCGGCGTGCACAATCGGAAGGGTCGGAACGTCGCCACTTTCTGAGGAGTCACGGATGAACAGCGCGGAGCTACTGGCCGATGCCTTCGGCCGGGTCCAGGAAACCGTCCACGGCGCCGTCGAAGGGCTCGGCGCGGACGAGCTGTCCGTGCGTCTCGACGGTGAGGCCAACTCGATCGGCTGGCTGGTGTGGCATTTGACGCGCATTCAGGACGACCATGTCGCCGACCTGGCGGGCACCGAGGAGATCTGGACCGCCGAGGGCTGGTTCGACCGCTTCCAGCTGCCCTTCTCCACCGGAGCCACCGGCTACGGCCACCGCACCGACGACGTGGCCGCCGTACGCGTCGACACCCCGGCGCTGCTCCTGGGCTACTACGACGCCGTTCACGAGCACACCGTCGGCTACGTGCGAGGGCTCAGCGAGGCCGACCTCGACCGCGTCGTCGACGAAGCCTGGACCCCGGCGGTGACGCAGGGCGTACGCCTCGTGAGCGTCATCTCCGACGATCTGCAGCACGCGGGCCAGGCCGCCTTCATCCGTGGCGTCCTGCGGCGGCGCTGACGCGCCGGGCCGCTGTGTTCACCGTGCTCGACCACCAAAGGCTCGACCACCAGAGGTGAGTCAGCTTTTGGCGTCGGCGACCTTGGCGAACCAGCTCTCGGTCTCCGCCGCGTCCAGCACGCCTTCCAGCACGAGCTTACCGGGCATCCCGGGGAAGAAGCGGCCGGCGGGCCACCCGCGTGAGTACGGCGGCGGGTCGAGCACCAGGAGCCGTACGTCGTCCACGACCGGGATGTCGGACGGTGTGCCCTCGTTCCAGATCCATGTCCCGTCGGGTGCGGCCAGGTTGAACGCACCGGTCGTGGGCACCTGGCCCGGGGAGTTCCGGCACACGGCGACGGCCTCGGGGGTGGGCGCCTCGCCGGGGACGTGCCCGGCGCCGACCAGTTCGGCGGCCAGCAGGGTGTGGAGCTGGAAGTTGTCACCGAGCCCGCTCATCCGCATCCGGTAGCCGGACCGGCTCTCCCGGTGCAGGACCACCAGCGGTTCGTCGTCGAGGACGAGCAGCGCGTAGGTGAGGCACTTCAGCTCGTCGCCGCTCACCTCGGCGAGGTGGCGGGCGGCCGTGACCAACTCCTGGCGTCCGTCCACCTGGGCCCGTACCGACCGGTGGCTGAGCATGGCGACCGTGGCCATCTCCCACTGCGGCAGCGACCACCAAGCCTGGGCGGCGTCCGCGCCGACCCGGGCGACCACCGCGGCCTCCGGGCCGCTCCCGTCGGCGTGCGGCAGGTCGCCGCCGCCGGTGGCGGCCCACCGCTCGACGAACTCCGCCGCGCCGGCGAGTGCCTTCCCCAACTCCGCGAAGATCGCCGGGGCGCACCCGGCGGGATCGGCGCCGCGCTCCACACAGGCACCCACGAGGACAGCGATCACCGAACGGGGGCCGGCCGGCACCTCGGGCAGGAGCGCGGCGAGCCGCGGTGCGGCCGCGGCGAGTTCGGCGTCGTCCGCCCGCTGGAAGGACTGCTGCAGCTTCCCGAAGGACTTCCCCGACGCCCGGGAGTCCTGCGCGCGCACCGCGGCCTCGAAGGCGGCGACGGCGTCGGTGAACGTAGCTCGTGCGAATATCACTCGCGCACCCTACCGGCCCGGTCGGACAGTACGACCGGCCCGGTGGGGGAGCGGGGACGGGCCCCGGCAGAGGCTCAGCAGTGGTAGGCGGGGCCCTTCTGTTTGGTGAGGTTGTCGTTGGACATCCAGCCTGCGGTCTTGGTGCCGTCGATCCGCACGTAGGTCCAGGTGTGGCCGTACGCGTTGAGGATGAAGCAGTGGTAGAAGACCTTCGCTCCCGACTTGGCCATCGCCACGTCCGGGCATACCGCGTACGGGCCGGTCGTGAGGTGGAAGCTGCCGGTCATGTAGCCGTAGGTGCCTGGATGCGGGTCCTGGTGGGTCCATCCGGTGCAGCTCTTCGACACCGCGCTCGCCGACGTGCTGGGGGCCGCCGGCGACGACGGCGCACCCCCGGCCTTGCTGCCGGAGGCGGAAGGGCTGCCGGCGTCACCCGGACTCGTGCCGCCGGACGGCTTCGTGGGCTTTCCGGACGTGCGAGAGGAGGACGCGGACGCTCCCGGGGACTTCGAGCCGGTCTTCTTGCCGGTCTTTCCATCGGCCTTCTCGCCCGCGATGTTGGCCTCGCCCTGCGGGGTGCCACTGGAGCCGGCCGCGTGGTTCTGCTGCCCGGCACCGCCCGAATCACCCGTTCCCACCAGGGCGTACGCCAGTCCGCCGCCGGCCAGTACAACGGCGGCGGCCGCCGCCGCGACGGTGATGCGGCCGCGGTTACGACGGCGCGAGGGGAGCGGCTCGGTGCGCCGTTCCCTGCCACCGGCGGGGGAGACGAGAGGACCGCCCGAGCCGCCCAGGCCGGCGGACGGCCGGTATCCGGCGGCTCCGGGTGGCGGCGCCGCTTCCGCGGGAGACGCGGCGGGTGCGGGCGGCCGCCCGGCGGATGCGTTGCCCGCTCCCGCGACGGCCGGAGGCACCGGCCGGCGCAGCGGAGCGGCTCCCGCCACGGACGCGGGCGGCACACTCGTGCCGCTCCCGGCGGCGACCGTCTCCAGCATCCGGCGCGCCTGGTCGGCGGACGGGCGGTCCGCCGGTTCCTTGGACATCAGTGCGAGGAGCACCGGCGCCAGCGGGCCGGACTGCCGGGGTTCCGGCAGCGGGTCCCCGACGATCGCGTTGAGCGTGGACCAGACGGAGGTGCGGCGGAACGCCGAACCGCCCTCCACCGCCGCGTAGAGCGTCATGCCGAGCGCCCAGATGTCCGAAGCGGGGCCGGGCTCCTGGCCCTTGGCGCGCTCCGGCGCGAGGAAGTCGAGCGAACCGACGATGACCCCGTCCTGGGTCAGCTTGGTCATCGCGTCCTCGTCGGGGGCTTCCACACTGGCGATGCCGAAGTCGGTGAGCACCACCCGCCCACTGCGGTCGAGGAGCACATTGCCGGGCTTGACGTCCCGGTGCAGCACCCCGGCCCGGTGCGCCGCGTCGAGCGCGTCCATCACCTTGGCGCCGATCGCGGCGGCCTCGCGCGGATCCATCGCGCCGTTCTCCGCCAGCACGTCGTCGAGGGAGGGGCCCTGGATCAACTCCATGACGATGACCGGCAGTCCCTGCTCCTCGGTCACGTCGTGCACGGTGATGACACCGCTGTGACGGATACGGGCGGCGGCCCGCGCCTCGCGCTGCATCCGGGCCCGGAGGTCGGCCAGTTCGGGTCCTGACGCGTCGTTGTACGCGCGCAGGACCTTGACCGCGACCTCCCGGCCCAGCACCTCGTCCACCGCGCGGCAGACGACGCCCATGCCGCCCCGGCCCAGCTGCGCGGTCACCCGGTAACGCCCGGCTATGACCGTGCCGACCAGTTCGCCGCCGTTCGTGTCCCCCGTCGTCACCCTTGCTCCGTCCCATCCTGTTCAATTCCGTCGCGCGTCGCCCGGCTGTCGTCCGTCTGCCGTCCGGCGGTCTTCCGGCGGTCTTCCGTGTCCGCGACGTGGCGGGCTCCAGCGTAGGGGGTGAGGTCAGGGGCGGTGGCTGCCGGGTCGTCCGGCCACGGCCGCGTCAACCCCCTAAAGCTGGGGATACCTGGATCTTCGCGGTCGGATCACTATCGGAACGGTCGTCGCGAGGCGTTCTCCCACCGATCCGGATGAGGGGACACCCCTGCGAGGCATCCGCACCTCAGCGCATCCGCGCTCAGTTCCGATGGAAGGGGAATCATGAAGAAGTCGCACCGATTGATGACGTTGTCGGCGACCGTGGGGCTCATGGCCGGCGGCGGGTTCTTCGCCTCGTCGGCCTCTGCGGGCACCGTGGCGTCGGCCGCCCCGAAGGCTCCTGTCCTGGTCAGCAAGCAGATCTCGGCCGCGGGGTCGCCGGCGGCGACCCTCTGCTGGACGGGGGTCCGCGACGAACAGCCGCTGACCTGGTTCGGTGCGCCGGTCACGGCGTCACAGCCCGTCGTCGCCTCCGCCTCCGAGGGCGTTCTCCATGGAGAGGGCGCCAACGACGCACACGTCTACTCGGAAGGCGTCACCGTGCTCAACAGCGCGGTGATCGTCAGGATCCACACGGGCTGGGGCGATCCGCTCAACGTCTGCGTCCACTACCTCGGCTGAGGCCGGCACCGTCAACGATGAGTCCGTGGCAATAGTATGGTAATAACAAGCCCTTTGGCTTCCCCATTGTCCTTGAGGAAAGGACCGAACAAGCAGCGGGGGAGCGGGGCTTACGGCAGTGCTTACGGCGAGGCTCACAGCGAGGCGGCTCACGAGGTCACGCCCAGGAAGAACCGCAGCGCGGAACTACACCTGTGATGCGGCGTGTTGGTCCTCGGCGGCCCGGCGCAGCTGCTCCATCTTCGGGGGCAGGAGCCGTCGCAGTTCCTCGTACCGGGAGCGCCCGGCGCGGTAGGAGGTGATCAGTCCGTTCTCCTCCAGCGGCATCCCGGCCGGCCGCAGGGTGGCCCGGCCGTCGTCGTCCAGGGTGCCCGCGTGGTTCATGCGGAGGCTCACCCACAGGCGGGTGGTGCCGTGCGCGTGGCTCATCAGATCGGCGCGCAGCGGCAGCCACCGGTCGAGTGCGGCCCGGCTCAGGTCCGACAGCGGCAGCCATTCGCTCTCGGTCGCGACGCCGGTGCCGTGCTGCGGCTGCCGCCGCGAATGGATTCCGGTGTGCGGGCGGCTGTCGTCGCCGGTGAGATGCGTGACGCGCTGCACGGTCAGTTCGCCGGACCGTGATCGGGTGTCGAGCAGCAGGGCGAGTACGGCGGTCAGCCGGATCCGGCCGGGGGAGAGGTGGCCGCCGAGGTCCTGGCCGAGCTGCCGCCGCAGCGCGGCGAGCTGACCTGACTCGGGGGTGGGCCGCAGTATCGGGGTGCCGCCGCCGAGCGGCAGTCGGGGCAGGCCCAGTGCCTGCCGGGCGAGGTTCAGACAGTCGTAGCGGGCCTGGTTGGTGGGCGGGGAGGTCGGCGGGCGCCGTCCGCCGACGAGCCGGTGGCGCAGCGCGCCGGACTCGGCGAGGCGCAGGTAGGTCTCCAACGTTGCGGTCTCCAGCAGCCGTCGCAGGTTGCGCCGGGCCGTCACCGGCAGCGCGTCCCGCTCCAGCGCCGCCGCGAGTTCCCGCCGCACCATGCCCAGCTGCCGCCGGCGGGCTTCTCCTACGCCGGGCAGCGCGGCGAGCAGCGTGTCGAGTGCGGTGAGGGAGGGGTAGCCGGGCACTCGTCGATTGTCGCGCACCGATGGCTGGTCTCGCCCATGAGCCGCGTGGGTGGGGGAGTGCGGCGCGTCACGGTGTCGCGTGGTCGTACCGGAGCCATACGTAGGCAACCGGTTGGATGGCGTTCCAGCTCTCGGCGAGGCGGGGGTCGACCGGTGCGAAGCCGGCGGCCCGGTAGCACCGCAGGGCGCGGTCGTTGTCGGGGTGCACGCGCAGGAAGACGGCGGTATGACCCGTCAGCAGTGCCTGGGTGAGCAGCTCGCGGACCAGGGTCCGTCCGTGACCATTCCCGCGGGCGTCGGGGGCGACGATGATCCGGGCGAGCTCGATCTCCTGCTCCTCGGCGTCGATCCACAACTCCCCGTAGCCGATGGGTCTTTCGCCGTCGACGAGCAGATGCGCCCGGACGTCGTCGGCCTGCTGCCAGGCCTCGACCGTGCGCGCGGGCAGGGGGAACTCCCGCAGGCCGCACCACATCGACACCTCTGCGGGGGTGAGCGGCCAGCCGGCCACCATGACCGCGTGCGTCCGGTCGAAAGGCAGAAGATCCATGGTCCCGCAGGTGATCGGTGGCGGATCCCGTCCGGGTCCGCCTTCCGCTGTGGTGTGCACCTGAGTATGGGTCCCCGACCGTCCTGGGTACATGTCCTGGGCGCGGGCTTCCGGGCGCACGCCCTGGGCACAGGCTTCCGGACCGGCAAAGCGCCTGGAAGGGCGGCCACGACGCCGGCCCGACGGTCTCCGCCGTTCGGGTGATGCCCGCTTACGCCTCGGGCACCCAGTAGTCGTGCACCGGCGAGACCTTCGGCATCTCGCCCATGGGGAGTCCGAGCTCCTGCGCGGCCGGCATGAGGAGGTCCGAGAACGTCCGCATGCTCTCCTCGGACTCCCAGACGTCGAAGATCTGCATCCCCGAGCCGGTCGGGATGGCGACGTGGGACATACAGCCCTTGAACGTGTCACCGGGCAAGGCCTGGAGCTTGGCGTTCAGGGCGTCGTACTGTGCGGTCGTCACGCCTGCCAATTCGGCCTGGATGAAAATCGCCATGGGGGTCTCCTCCGTGTGGCTTTTCCGGTTCCTCCCCGCCGCCCCGATGACGGCCTGCGCCGGAGCCAGCACACCACGGGCGTCCGCCGACGGCATTCCGTTCGGCGCCATCCGGGTGCGGCCTGCCGGCCTCCCGGAAAGTCGGCGGCGCGGAAGCCGGCCGCCGGCAAGTCGGCCGCAGGGCGCGGTCTGTACACCACCGTCGCCCTGCGCCGCGGCGGGACGCCCGTGGCCGTGCCCGCGCTCACTCCCGGAACGGTGACCACCGACTGGCAAGGAGCGATGGCACCGCTTGGCGCCACTCCGCGACAATCTGGCGCCATGAACCCCCGCCCTCTCCCGTACGCCCTTGACCTGCAATGACGTACCTGTCTGTCGTTCCTCGGCCATGCCACGCGCCACGGGTGGCGCCTTTGTGCTTGCCAATGGCGCCATAGTGGTGCCACTATTGCGTCATGGACCTCACGCCGTACGTCGAAACACTCCGCAGGGAACTGGCGGTGGCCGCCGAAGCCGGGGGTGACGAAGCCCGCGAGCTCGCCGAGCGGCTGACCGCGCCGCTGGAGTCGGCCACCCGCCTGACCATGCTCAATGTGCTGTCCGCCGCCATGGCCGAGGTCACCCGTGAACTCGCCCCCGGCTCGGTCGACGTACGACTGCGCGGTCTCGACCCCGACTTCGTCGTGATGCTGCCGCAGCACGAGGACCGGAGCGAACCCCTCGACGCACCGGCGCCCGCACCGGCCCCGGTCCCCGCCGACACGGACGAGGGCGGCACCGCCCGCGTCAATCTGCGCCTGCCCGCCCATCTCAAGAACCGTGCCGAGGACGCCGCGGCACGCGAGGGCCTCTCTGTCAACGCATGGCTCGTACGGGTCGTGTCGGCCGCGGTCGACACGGGCGACGCCACCACCCCCCGTACTCCCGGGAAGACCAGGACCATCGGCCAGAGCTTCACGGGCTGGGTGCACTGACCAGCCCTTCAGAACACTTCCACTCACACCACGTCCCACCAGCGGGGACGCCACGAAAACCCAGGACGACCCAAGAGGACGGGACAGCCATGCCTGCTTTCGACACTCCCCAGCCGATCTCGGTCAACGCCCGCGTGGACGCGGGATCCATCCAGTTCGCCGCGGCCGACCGCGCCGACACCGTCGTGGACGTGACTCCCCGCGACCCGAAGAAGGACAAGGACGTACGGGCCGCCGAGCAGACCGAGGTCACCTACTCGGGCGGTGTCCTGACCATCAGGACACCCAAGACGCGCTATCTCGTCGGGGCCACCGGCGCCGTCGACGTGACGGTCGAGCTGCCCACCGGCTCACGCGTCGAAATGACCGGCTCCTGGACCCAGGTGCTCGGCGAGGGCCGGCTCGGCGAGGTCCGCGTGAAGACCTCGTCCGGCGACGTCCGCCTCGACACGACCGGGCCGCTGCACCTGACCGCGTCCCACGGCTCCATCACCGTGGACCACGTCGAGGGCTCCGCCGAGGTCACCACCAGTTCCGGCAGCCTGCGCGTCGGCACCGTCAACGGCACCGCCGTCCTGAAGAACTCGCACGGCACCACGACCGTCGGCACCGCGACCGGCGACCTCCGGGTCAGCGGCTCCAACGGCGACATCACCATCGAGCGCGCCGAGGGCTCGGTCGCCGCCACCACCGCGAACGGCACCCTGCGCGTCGCCGAAGTCGCCCGTGGGAACGTCCAGTTGGAGACCAACTACGGCGCCATCGACATCGGTATCCGTGCGGGCACCGCGGCTTGGCTCGACGTCAGCTCCGGCCGCGGGCAGGTACGCAACGCGCTCGACGCCTCCGAGGCTCCGGAGAAGACCGAGGACACCGTCGAGGTCCGCGCCCGGACCCGCTGGGGCAACATCGACATCCGCCGCGCCCGCGCCTGACAGTCCGCCCCGCACTCCTTCCAGCGCTCCTTCCAGCACTCCCTTCCAGTCACTTCATCCAGTTGCTTCGTTCCAGCCTTCGATCGGGAGAGGCCCATGCCTTCATCTGTCATGCCCATGCCCAATAGTGGCGACGGTCAGAAGCCGCCCGCCGCCGTCTCCGCCGTCGGCCTGCGCAAGTCCTACGGCGACAAGCTCGTGCTCGACGGGATCGACCTGCGCATCCCGGCGGGTACCGTCTTCGCGCTGCTCGGCCCGAACGGCGCCGGCAAGACCACCGCCGTCAAGATCCTCTCCACGCTCATCACCGCCGACGGCGGTCAGGCCCAGGTCGGGGGCCACGACCTGGCCGCCGATCCGCAGGCGGTGCGTGCCGCGATCGGTGTCACCGGGCAGTTCTCGGCCGTTGACGGTCTGATCACGGGTGAGGAGAACATGCTCCTGATGGCGGATCTGCACCACCTGCCGAAGCAGGAGGGGCGGCGGGTCGCCGCCGAGCTGCTGGAGCGCTTCGATCTGGTGGAGGCGGCGAAGAAGCCGGCCTCCACCTACTCGGGCGGTATGAAGCGGCGCCTCGACATCGCCATGACGCTGGTCGGGAACCCGCGGATCATCTTCCTCGACGAGCCGACCACCGGTCTCGACCCGCGCAGCCGGCACAACATGTGGGGGATCATCCGCGAGTTGGTCTCCGACGGCGTCACCGTCTTCCTCACCACCCAGTACCTGGACGAGGCCGACGAGCTCGCCGACCGTATCGCGGTGCTCAACGACGGGAAGATCGCCGCCGAGGGCACCGCGGATGAGCTGAAGCGGCTCATTCCGGGTGGTCATGTCCGGCTGCGGTTCTCCGATCCGGCCGTGTACCAGGCCGCCGCCGTCGCCCTGCGTGAGGTCACGCGGGACGACGAGGCGCTGGCGCTGCAGATCCTCTGCGACGGCAGTCAGCGCGAGCTGCGCGTCATCCTCGACTGGCTGGACGCGGCCGAGATCGAGGCGGACGAGCTGACCGTGCACACCCCCGACCTCGACGACGTCTTCTTCGCCCTGACCGGCGGGAACAACGTCCCCAACCAGTCCAAGGAGACCGTCCGATGAGTGCCTTCTCCCTCGCCGTCCGCGACTCGAACACGATGCTGCGCCGCAACCTCCTGCACGCCCGGCGCTACCCGTCCCTCACCCTGAACCTGCTGCTCACGCCGATCATGCTGTTGCTGCTCTTCGTCTACATCTTCGGCGATGTGATGAGCGCGGGCATCGGTGGCGGCGGCGCCGACCGCTCCGACTACATCGCCTACATCGTCCCGGGCATCCTGCTGATGACCATCGGCGGAACCGTGGTCGGGACCGCGGTGTCGGTCTCCAACGACATGACCGAGGGCATCATCGCCCGCTTCCGCACGATGGCGATCCACCGTGGCTCGGTGCTCGTCGGGCACGTCGTCGGCAGCGTGCTGCAGTCGGTCATGAGTGTGGTCCTCGTCGGCGCCGTCGCCATGGCCATCGGCTTCCGGTCCACGGACGCCACCGTCCTGGAGTGGCTGGCGGCGTTCGGGCTGCTCGTGCTCTTCGCCATGGCGCTCACCTGGATCGCCGTCGGCATGGGCCTGATCAGTCCGAACGCCGAGGCCGCCAGCAACAACGCACTGCCGATGATCCTGCTGCCGCTCTTCTCCAGCGCCTTCATCCCGATCGACACCATGCCGGGCTGGTTCCAGCCGATCGCCGAATACCAGCCCTTCACCCCGGCCATCGAGACGCTGCGCGGCCTGCTGCTCGGCACCGGGATCGGCAACAACGGATGGCTCACCATCGCCTGGAGCCTGGGCCTGACCGTACTCGGATACTTCTGGTCGACCTCGAAGTTCAACCAGGACCCCAAGTAACCGCCATGACGACGCGGGCCCCTTCCCGCAACTCCTCCCGCCCCAGGGCGGCGTACCCGACACCGCGTCGGCGTACGCCGCCCGGGCGTTTCTACGCTCCGCTGCCCGCCGCGTCGAGGACGTCGCGGACGCCGAGTTCAACGTCTATCTCGAGCGTGACCACGCCGACCCCGCCGCCGACTCGGTGGGCTACCGGCAGCATGCGCTGTGGCTCAGCCAGGACGAACTCGCCGAGATGATCGGTGGGATGCGTGCCGCGATCGTGGCCCAGCTGCGTAACGAGCCGTCACCGGACCGCAGTCAGCATCTGCTCTCCCCGATCCTGTTCCCGATCGGGGAACCGCCCGCACCGGAAAGCTAGGCGCCGTTGTGGCAGGTCATGATCTGTCCGAGGACGGTTCGACGATGGGCTTGCGGCGGCAGTAGGCGGCCTTGCCTGGTGTGGTCCGCAGCTTGCGGCCCATCCGTTCCTTGAGGGCGGCGTTCGCCGGGATGCGTCCGCGTGGTGCGGGTCGAACGCCCGGAACCGCCTGTCCACCACCGCCCCACGGCCCTGCGACCGACTCTTTCGGCCGGCTCGACCTCGAACAACCCGTCCCCACTACGCAGACCACCATCTCCCGCACGAATGATCGCGAAACACGGGCGGGTAGCCCATTGCTGGGACACGCTGCTAGCCGGCAGGCATTCCCGCCGAGGCGTCCTCCAGCGTCCTGCGTAGCAGGGCGACGGTGGAGGCCAACCGCTCCAGCGAGCCGGACGTCAGCGGCTCGGCGAGCCAGGAGCGCAGCCCGTCCTCGAAAGTGGGCGTGGCGGCGGCCAGCAGCGTGCCGCCATCGGGGGTCAGTTCCAGCAGTGACGAGCGGCGGTTGCTGGGATTGGGTCGCCGGACCACCCAGCCGGCGGCCTCCAAGCGGTCCACCGCCTTGCTGGTTGCCCCGACGGTGATGGCGGCCTCCTCGGCCAGGTCGTTGACCCGGCAGGCGTCCCGACTGTCGATGATGCGCAGGAACTCGAACTGGCCCATCGTCAGACCGTGCTCGGCGCGCAGTCGTTCGCCCAGCGCGTTGTAGAGCCTGGTCTCGTAGCGGACGAGATCCATGAACACCTGCGTGAGGTCGGTCACACTCTGCTCCAGATTCTCGGGAATGATATTCCTAGGAATATAGTTCCTAGTGAAGAACAGCACTCATCTGGAGGATCGCATGAGCAAGGCACAGCGCGCGACAATCGACACCCTGATGCGGCAGGCCCCGTTCGACGGCAGCCTCCCGCCGGAGCAACTGCGCAAGGACTTCGAAACCCAGATGACCTCGGGCCCGGCCCCGGCCGGGGTGACCGTCACCCCCTCCGTCCTCGGCGGCCGTCCCGCCCTGACCGTCGAGCCCGAGGGCAGCCCCGCCACCGGGACGATCATCTACTTCCACGGCGGATGCTGGGTCCTCGGCTCACCCGCCACGGCCCTGCAACTTACCGCCGCGCTGGTGCGCCGCACCGGCGTCCGCGCCGTCTCGGTCGACTACCGGCTCGCCCCCGAGCACCCCTTCCCCGCTGCCGTCGAGGACGGCCTCGCCGCCTACCGCGACCTGCTCGACCAGGGCGTTCCGGCCGAGCAGATCGTCCTGGCCGGGGAGTCGGCCGGCGGCGGTCTCAGCATCACCACCCTGCTCACCGCCCGCGAGGCCGGACTGCCGATGCCGGCCGCCGCGGTCGCCTTCTCCCCGGGCCTGGACGCCACTCGCTCGGGCGAGAGCATGACCACCAAGCACGACGCCGACCCACTCTTCACCCGCGCGGACCTGACCACCGTCTTCGCCCACTACCTGGCCGGACAGGACCCCGACCAGCCGCTGCTGAGCCCGGCCCTCCACGCCGACCTGACCGGGCTGCCACCGCTGCTGCTCCAGGCCGGCTCCAACGAGGTCCTGCTGGACGACTCCACCCGGTTCGCCGTCCGGGCGGCCGCTGCCGGGGTCGACGTCCAGCTCGACATCACCGCCGACGTCCCCCACGTCTTCCAGGCCTTCGAGGGCCTGCTGGACGAGGCCGACGCGGCCCTGGACCGCGCCGCCCGCTTCATCACCGCCGCACTGACCCGCACCTGAACCGTTCCGCTCTCCGACGGCACCTCCGGGTCCTGGAGCTCCTGGGATCCGCAGAGCGTCGGTGTCCTGCGCGTGGCCGGCATCGCGGCCGTCGTGTCCTGCGTGAACCTGCTGATCGGCTGAGGAGGCCCTTCATGTCTGCACGGCGTCGCGCTGCCCGAACTGGACCTCGGTGGCGGACACGCGGTTCCGTACGGGCCGGGGGAGAGCGCGCTCGACATCACCACGCTCGCGGACCGGATCCGCCATGAACTGGCCGACGGCTGCGCCCGATCGGGGCTGCCGCTGCCACGGCTGACCATCGAACCCGGCCGAGCGGTCGTCGGACCTGCCGGAGTCGCGCTCTACGACGTGGTGTCCGTCAAGCGGAGCGCGCAGCGAACGTTCGTCGCCGTACCGGTCGCCGGCGCCTACCACGTGTCGATGGCCTCCGGATACAACCTGGTCGGCCGCCCGCCCGTGGTCGCGGTCCCCGACGGCCGCGCACGGCTCCTGGTCCGCCGTCGCGGATCCTAGGCATTGGCTGACGACCAGCTACCGGTCTTGGGCAAGTCGGAGGAGTTCGGCGAAGGTGCCACCGGCGTGCACGAGGTCGTCGTAGTGGCCCTGCTCGGTGATGCGGCCGTGTTCCATGACCACGATGTGGTCGGCCACCTTCGTGTTCTCCAGCCGGTGAGTGACGACGATCGTGATGCGGTCCCCTGAGATGGATTTGATCTCTTCGAAGATCTGGTGCTCGCCTCGTGGGTCCATTTGGGAGGTGGGTTCGTCGAGGATCAGCAGGGAGGGTCGTCGGTACAGCGCTCGTGAGCAGGCAAGTCGTTGCCATTGGCCGCCGGACAGTTCGGCGCCGCCGAAGACTTCCCTGGCGAGGAGCGTGTCGAGTCCGTGAGGCAGGTCTTCGACAGCTTCCCGCATGCCGACCGCGTCGACTGCTTTCCATACGGGCGAGTCGTCGAAGGTGCGGGGCTGCCCCAGTGTCACGTTCTCGCGGACCCGTAGGGGCCATTGCGCGAAGATTTGCGGGACCAGTCCGGTGCAGGCCCAGACGCTTGCTGGGTCGACGGCGGCCAGGTCCGTGCCGTTCCAGGTGACGCGGCCTTTGTCGGCGAGGTAGATGCCGGTGATCAGGCGGGTCAGGGTGCTCTTGCCTGAGCCGTTCACGCCGACGATCGCGAGGATGTCCCCGCGTCGCAGGGTCAGGGACACGCCGTCGACGGCCGGCTTGTCCTTGCCGGGGTACTGGTAGGTGGCCTCTTCCAGCCGGATCTCGTCCACCGGTGCGCGCATGGGCAGCTCGCCGCGCTTGGGGGCCTTCTTGGCCGCGTCGTCGAGGAAGGCCTGCATGTCGCTGAGGTACAGGCTGGTGTGGAAAACGGCGGCTCCGTTGAGGATGACCTGCGAGAGCGCGGCCAGGGTCGTCTGGACGGCGACGACCGCTGTGGCGGCGATGGCGAGCGCGACCCGGCCCGTCACGGCCATCCAGGCGAGAGCGACCCAAGTGGCAATGAGGAATGCCCCGCCCACGAGCGAGGACACCAGGGCGATCCGCAGCGTGCGGGGAGCGGCGGCCAGGGTGCGCTCGTCGACCCGCTCGGACAGCGATCGGTACCAGAACAACAGGTAGTCGGTCATTCCGTTGGCGCGGACTTCATCGCCGTACTTCGGGGTGGTGGACCACCACCGCATCATGCCCCGCACGTTGCGGTCCCCGACGTTCGCGTAGTGGATCTCGTAGTCCACCCGTGCGGCGAGCACCGCGCCGACGCCGGCGGGAAGCACCGCGAGCAGGAGCAGGGGCAGCATCAGCACGTTCAGCACCGACAGGACGGCGCTCGCGCTGATCATTCTGACCAGGGCCGACAGGAACCGCTGGGCGTCGGCGACCATGACATGCGTGCGCATCACCCCCATTTCAGCGGCCTCTTGACGATCGGCGAACCCGTCCACGGCATACGCCGCCGCTTCTACGCGGCAGACCGCCTCGACCAGTGCGGTGTCCGTCGCGGTGGTGAGCCTGGGTGTGATCCGCCGCTCCGCGTAGGTGGCCAGGGCGCCGGCCCCGCGGGTGAGCGCGGTGGCGGCAGCTACCACGAGCAGGGCCGGCAGGGCCTGGTGCAGCCGGTCAGCGACAGCACCGCTGCCGAGGATCGGGCGCATGGCCTTGGCGGTCGCGGTCAGGAGGACCGCTGCGGCCACTCCGGTGACGAGCTGACAGGACAGGAGCAGGAGGACGGCCCGACGGTCCATGTCCCAGGACATGGCGACGATGCGTCGCAGGACTGACGGGAGCTGTTCGCACAGCTTGCGGAAGGAGACTTCGCCGAGCGGGTTCACGGAGTATTCCCCCGTGTAGGTGATCTCGGCCGGTGGGGGAGGCGGGGGCGTGGCGGCGGGTGTGTCCTGGGTGTCGATCGAGGTCAACTGCTGTCCTCCTGCACGGTCGTTGTCATCGGTTCGGCGCTACCGGGGTCAACGAGGCAGGCCGCGATATCGAACACACGTGTTTGAGCCGGAGTGGATTCCGTACGAACGCGCGCGCGGCACAAGATGCGGAGTGCATCCACCCTTGGGGCGCCCGGGGCCCTGCCCGGCGCGGCCTTGGCCGAATCGCCGACGCTGATGAGCGTGGAGAACGTGGGTCTGGAGGGCTGTGTGGGGCCACGGTTGGATCGGTCGCCGGCGGGAGATGACAGGGCGGACGCTGCTGTGACGGCCCCGGCATGCTGCAGACCGTCAGCTACTGACCTTTTCGGCGTCGTGACCGTTGATGATCCCTTCGGTATGCGGTCTGCACGGCCGTTGGAGCGGTGGCGTCGTTCGTGGCGCGAGGGCGGCAGCGAAGCGCTGCGACCCTGCGGGCTCGGCGTAGCTGCCGAGGCCTTTCGAGGCGCAGCCAGTGCGCTCTGACGTCATGGGTTCGCCACCTCAAGGCCCACCGGACGACGCTGGAGCGCCGCCTCGAAGCACGGAGCGGTGTGGAAGGCGCCAACGCTGTCACCGTTGGTGCGGCGCTGTTCAACCGCTACCTGGCCAACTTTGAGGAACCGAACGGAGAGGGTGAGCAGGTCGTCATGCAGTCCTCGACTTGAGGATCTGCACCCGCTCGGCGGTGAGGGGACGCCCAGCCTTGCGGAGCTTGTGGATGATGGGCACGGCGGGATCCTCCAAGCGGCGGGAGCCGTCAGGACGCGTACGCGGTCGGTTCAGGGTGTGCCGGCGCCGTGGTTCGGGTCGAGCGCGATGAGCAGGACGATGGCGGTGACCCAGCTGAGGAGCGCTGCGATGATCAAGTAGGGCGCGTACTTGCGCATGGCGGCATTCCTTCTCCTCGCGGCCGGTTCCAGCGAGGGAAGCCGGAGATTGAAGCCGGCGATTGAAGCGTACGCACAGCCCGCGGCCATCAGGTCGATGACAAGCGGGCACAGGTGCCCCGACCCTGTGAGCAGGTCGATGGTGCATCCACGGGCCGGGACCGTGGCGGGCCGGGACGACCAGGGTCGGTGCCCGGCACCACAGCCACAGGCACACTCTTGACGGTTCTCCTCGCGGGGTCGCGGAAGACCCCGACAACGTCGGGGAGGGTAAGCCGCAGTTCAGCCGACGAGAGGGAGGTCGTGCCGGGGTGCCGCGGAGGCCGTGCCGAGACGTTCCAGCAGTAGTCCCTCCCGGGTGGACCAGGGGCAGATGTCGACGCTCTTGGCCTCGCACGCGGAGAGGAGGGCCTCGGCGACCAGAGCGCCGGCCAGGGACTGTCCCGCGCGGTGCCGGGAGATGCCCGGCAGGTGGGTGAGCAGGGCGGGGTCCGCTGCGGCCAGCACCGGGATCCATCCGCGCAACTGGGGCAGCGTCAGCTGCTGCCCGGCATGAGGCTTCATGTCCGGGCACGGGGCGCCGGCCAGTTCGGCGAGCTGCTCGAAGGTCTTGGAGCAGGCGACGACGCGCCCGTTCCGGGAGGCCACCGGCAGGTCGGGCACTGCCCCCAGGGTATGGCCGAGGTACTCCCGGATCTCCTGCAGACGCCCCGCCGACGGGAGGGTGCCGGCCGGGAACCAGTCCCGGGTGATCCGGCGGGCGCCCAGCGGCAGCGAAAGTGTGCTGCGGGGCTGCTCTGCGCGGCCCGAGGCGATCTCCACGGTGCCACCGCCGATGTCCAGCATCAGCAGTGAGCCCGTCCCGGAGCCCGCCCACTGCCGGGCCGCCACATAGGCCAGGCGGGCCTCCTCCTCGCCGGGCAGAACCCGCAGCCGGATCCCGGTGGCACGGGCCACCCGCGCGATGATCTCTTCCCGGTTGGGCGCGTCCCGGATGACGGAGGTCGCGAAGGGGAACACCGCCGACGGGCAGCCGAACCGGGCGGCGGCCGTCGCCTCGGCCACCGCGCGCTGCACGCTGGTGATTCCCGCCTCGCGTATGCGGCCTCTTCGGTCGAGCGACTCGTGCAACCGCAGCCGCGTCTTGTACGAGAAGACCGGCTTCAATCCCCCACCGGGCCGCCGCCGGACCACTGCCAGCAACGCGCTGTGGCACCCGACATCCAGTACTGCGGCCACTTCCGGGCGTGCCCCTTCCATCCGACTGTTTCCCCCGTTTCACAGTTCGATTGCGTTCGATCCTAGGCGGTGGGTGTCTGTGCGGGGTTGCTCGTGACACAACGTTGATCTCCGCCCATGGGCCGGTGACGCAACGTTGACACGTTCCTCGCCCGGGCCGAGCGGACGAGAGGGCAGGGCGGACGAGGGGCCGGCCGGGGTTCAGCCGACGTGGACGCGGGGTCGGCGGTCGCGGTCCGGTTCGGCCTCGCGCAGTACGTCGCGGGTGACGGGTGCGACCTCGCCCTGTCCGAAGAGGAAGAACCGCAGGAACTGGGCGAAGGAGCCGTCCTCAGCGCTCGGGATGCGCCCCCGTCTCGCGGAGTTCCGCTGACGTGAGCGGCCGAAGGAGCCCGTTACTCCAGCCCCGATGCGCGGAAGGTGGCCCGCGCCGCGGCCCCGTCGATCTGCTCCGCCGCCCGCAGCAGATCACCTGACCCGCTCTGCAGGGTCCCGGTGCCGAGGGAGTTGCGGACACCGGCGTCCAGCGCGATCCACAGCAGCGGATTGTCGACGAGCACCCGTGCGTTCAGCTCGACGACGCCACCGAGCGTGTCCCGCAGGACGAGCCGGGGAGCCGTGCCCTGGTGCCAGCGCACGCTCGCCAGGTGGTCCGTGCGGACCCGGCGGCGGCGCAGCAGTCCGCGCGAGACCAGCCACTCCTGGTCCACCGACACCCTCGCCGGTGCGAGCACGGCGAACAGCAGGACGGCCAGCGCCGCCCAGATCCCGGCTCGCGGCGCGGTGAGCTGGCCCTTCCAGGCGTCGGCCAGCGTCAGCACGGCGAAGAGCGCACAAGCGCAGCCCGCCGCGGACCGGAGCTCTCCGGCCCAGAAGCGGTCGCGGGCGCTCGTCCATCCTGAGTCCGCGGAATAGGCCCCGCTCAGCGGAGCGGAGCGTGCGGTTCGCCGTCCCATACGGCCGACGCTAGACACGCCGCACGTCGAAACACCGTGCTTTGATGCATCGCTGATGGATTTTTAACGTCGATCGCCCGGACGGAAGCACCCTCGGTCACGTCACCGGTTCGGCCGGATTCACGCACTCAGCGACGGGCCCACTCCGTACCGCGCCGCCATGGCCTCCACCTCGGTCCAGCCACAGAGCAGCGTGCCGCTCTCCCGGGAGCGGCACGCCCCCGCGTTGACCAGCAGCCACAGGGCCGGGTTCGAGGCGAGCACCTTCGGGTTGAACTCCACGCGGTTGCCGTACACGTCGCGCAGCACGAGGCGGGTGGCGACGCCGTCGATGCGGCGCACCGATACCAGACAGTCGGTGCGGACGCGCTGTTCGCGCAGCGGTCCGCCGACCGCCAGCCATCCGTGGCCCGCGGTCACCCGGGGCGGATGGAGGACGGCGTAGAGCAGCGCCGCCAGCGCGGTCCACAGCACGGCGCGGGTCGTGTCGAGCCCGCCCGACCCCCAGTCCATGACCAGCAGCAGCGCGAGGACCGCCGCCGAGGAGGACAGCGCGGTGAACGCCTCGCCCTCCCAGGTCCGGTCGTGGGCCAGTACGTCCTCGGCTTCGTCTGCGCGTCCCATGCGGCAGACGGTAGGAGCGGCCGCGGCGCCGACAGCGGCCGTTGACACATCGCTGACGCGGGCCCCGGGGCTCTTGACGGCCTTCTGATGGCGGGGGTGAAGAACGGTGACAGGAAAGCGTCAAGAAGGCGTCGTTCGGCGTCAGGACCGCGTACGGACCGCGCATCGGCTCCGGGAGCCGCCTCCACGCTGGGTATCCACACCATGGAGGTACGACCACGATGTCCGTTCTGACCAGCGAGCCGACTCTCGAGGCATCCGACGGGGAACCCCCGGACCCAACTCAGGAGCAGCACAAGCTGACCGCGCTGCAAGGGCTGGCCGCCCTGTCGCTGGACGCGATGGCGTCGGTGGCGTACGGCCCCGAGGCCATCGTCCTGGTGCTGGCCGCGGCGGGCGGGTACGGGCTCGGGTTCGCCCTTCCCGTCACCCTCGCGATAGCCGGCCTGCTGGCCGTCCTCGTCGCCTCCTACCGCCAGGTGATCGCGGCCTTCCCGGACGGCGGCGGCTCGTACGCGGTCGCCAAGCGGCACCTGGGGCGGCGTACCAGCCTGGTGACGGCGGCCTCCCTGATCCTGGACTACGTCCTGAACGTGGCCGTGTCGGTGACCGCCGGAGTGGCCGCACTCACCTCGGCGTTCCCCGCCCTGTACGGCGACCGGGTGTGGATCTGCCTGGCGGTCCTGGTGCTCGTCACCGCCGTCAACCTGCGCGGCATCGTCGACTCGGCCCGGGCGTTCATCATCCCCACCGCGGTCTTCGTCGGCTCCATCCTCACGATCATCGTCGTCGGGCTGTTCCGGGACGCCCCCGCCAGCACCGAGGCCGCGGCCGGCCACGCCTCCGCGCTGGGCGCCAACGCGACCACGGTCGGCGCGCTGCTCCTGATGAAGGCGTTCGCGGCGGGGTGCTCCGCCCTGACCGGTGTCGAGGCCGTCGCCAACGCCGTCCCGTCCTTCCGTGCTCCGGCGCGCAAGCGCGCCCAGCGCACCGAGGTGGCGCTGGGCGGGCTGCTCGGCGTCATGCTGATCGGCCTGTCGGTCCTCATCGGCCGCTTCCACCTCCAGCCGGTCGAGGGCGTGACCGTACTCGCCCAGCTCGCCGACGCCTCGCTCGGCCACAACTGGGCCTTCTACGTCGTCCAGTTCGCGACCGTCGTGCTGCTCGCGCTCGCCGCGAACACCTCGTTCGGCGGGCTGCCCGTGCTGATGGGCCTGCTGGCCCGGGACAACTTCCTCCCGCACGTCTTCGGCCTCAAGGCCGACCGTCAGGTCCACCGGCACGGCGTGCTGGCGCTCGCCGCCGTCTCCGCGCTGCTGCTGGTGTTCTCGGGCGGTGACACCAACACGCTCGTGCCGCTCTTCGCGATCGGAGTGTTCGTCGGCTTCACCCTCTGCCAGACCGGCATGGTGCGCCACTGGCGCGCGGAGCGATCGCCGGGGTGGCGGGCGAAGGCCGCGCTGAACGGTTTCGGGGCCGTGCTGACCGGTGTCGCCGCGGTGATCACCACGTCGGTCAAGTTCACCGAGGGCGCCTGGATGATCGTGCTGGCGCTGCCGCTCCTCGTCCTGCTCTTCGAGGCGGTCCACCGCGCGTATGTCCGCATCGCCGGCCGGCTGGGCCTGGGATTCATTCCCGACGCCCCGCACCGCGACCGGTCCGTGATCATCGTCCCGGTGGCGTCGCTGTCCCGTCTCACCAGCGAGGCGCTGACCGCCGCAGTCTCCCTGGGCGACGAGGTCATCGCGGTCACCGTCACCGACCCCGACGACCGCGAACGCACCGAGGCCCTGCACCGCGACTGGGCGCTGTGGTCGCCCGGCGTCGAACTGCGCGACCTGCCGTCCCCCACGCGTTCCGTCGGCCGCCCCGTCGCCGCCCTCGTCCGTCGGATGGCCGCCGACCAGCCCGGCACCCGGATCACCGTCCTCATCCCGGAGGTCGAGCCCGCCCACATGTGGCAGCGCCTGCTGCAGAACCAGCGCGGCGCGGTCGTTGCCCACGCCGTCCGCCGTGACACGGACGCCGTCATCTGCCGGCTCCGCTTCCGCCTGGCGGCCCCGTCCGACCAGTGAGCCACCACGCGGGAACCGGTGAGGAGATCTCCACCACCCGCCCGTCCGCCACCGTGAACTGCAGCAGTGGCCGGACCGCGGTGTCGGTGGCGGCCGGACCGGTGCGTTTGACCAGGGCCCGGCCCGACGGCCACCGCCGGCGCCTCAGGGACACGTCAGGATCGCGCAGTGGAGCGGGGCGCCCCAGCGGTGGAGCAGGCGTCCGGAATCCGGCGTGCGCAGCCCTCTGCACCGGCTTTTCCGCAGGTGAGGCCGGGTGCGTAAGAGAGGCGTCAAAAGCGTGCCAGTGGCCGTAAGGGACGCATCAACGAAAGACGAAGCGGCCTGTTCAGGAGGTTTGCTCAGAGGGTCAGAGATTCCGACTCTTCTAGGAGCACACGATGGCCGACATGGCCTTCGTCGTCACCACGATCGCGGTGTTCGCGTTGGTGGCTCTCATCGCCAAGGGGGTGGCAAAGCTGTGACCGCCGAGAACATCGTCGGCCTCGTCGTGGCCGTCGCCCTCCTGGGCTACCTCGTCCTCGCCCTTCTTTACCCGGAGAGGTTCTGAGTCCAGATATGAGCCCCGTCCTCGCCGGTGTGCTCCAGATGCTCGCGCTGATAGCCGCGCTCGCACTGGCATACCGTCCGCTCGGCGACTTCATGGCCGGCGTCTACTCCTCCGACAAGCATCTGCGGGTCGAGAAGTGGATCTACAAGGCCATCGGCGCCAACCCGTCCACCGAGATGCGCTGGCCCGCGTACCTGCGCGGTGTCCTCGCCTTCTCCGCGGCGAGCGTCCTCTTCCTCTACGTGATGCAGCGGATCCAGGGCAGCCTGCCCGGTTCGCTCGGCTTCTCCGCGATCGACCCGGACCAGGCGTTCAACACCGCCGCGTCCTTCGTGTCGAACACCAACTGGCAGTCGTACTACGGCGAGCAGGCCATGGGCCACGTCGTACAGACCGGCGGCCTCGCGGTGCAGAACTTCGTCTCGGCGGCCGTCGGCCTCGCCGTGGCGGTGGCCCTGGTACGCGGCTTCGCCCGCTCCCGCACCGGTGAGCTCGGCAACTTCTGGGCCGACCTGGTGCGCGGCACCGTACGCATCCTGATCCCGATCGCGGTGATCGGTGCGATCGTGCTGGTCGCCTGCGGCGCGATCCAGAACTTCTCCGGCATCCACGGTGTCGGCCAGTTCATGGGCGGCTCGCAGCAGTGGAACGGCGGCGCGGTGGCTTCCCAGGAGGCCATCAAGGAGCTGGGCACCAACGGTGGCGGTTACTTCAACGCCAACTCGGCGCACCCCTTCGAGAACCCGAACGGCATCTCGAACCTCTTCGAGATCTTCCTGATCCTCGTCATCCCCTTCGCGCTCACCCGCACCTTCGGCAAGATGGTCGGCAGCGTCAAGCAGGGCTACGCGATCCTCGCCACGATGGTGACGATCTGGATCGGCTTCACCGCGCTGATGATGTGGACCGAGTTCCACCACGGCGGCCCGGCCTTCAACATCGCCGGTGGTGCGATGGAGGGCAAGGAGACCCGGTTCGGTGTCGGCGGCTCGTCGATCTTCGCGGTGGCGACCACACTGACCTCGACCGGCGCCGTGAACTCGTTCCACTCCTCGTTCACCGGCTTCGGCGGCGGTATCACCATGCTGGGCATGCAGCTCGGCGAGATCGCTCCCGGTGGTGTCGGCTCCGGCCTCTACGGCATGCTGATCATGGCCATCATCGCGGTGTTCATCGCGGGCCTGATGGTGGGACGCACACCCGAGTACCTGGGCAAGAAGATCGGCACCCGCGAGATCAAGTTCGCGGCGTGCTACATCCTCATCACCCCGGCGCTGGCGCTGTGCTTCACCGCCGCCGCCATGGCGCTGCCGACCCCGATGACGTCGATGACGAACTCGGGCGCGCACGGCTTCTCCGAGATCCTGTACGCGTACACCTCGGGCGCCAACAACAACGGCTCGGCCTTCGCCGGGCTCAACGCCGACACCCAGTGGTTCAACACCACGATCGGGCTCGCGATGCTGCTCGGCCGGTTCCTGCCGATGGTGTTCGTGCTGGCGCTGGCCGGCTCGCTCGCCGAGCAGAAGCCGGTCCCGGCCACCGCGGGCACCCTGGGCACCCACAAGCCGCTCTTCACCGGGCTGCTGGTCGGCACGATCATCATCGTCACTGGCCTGACCTACTTCCCCGCGCTGGCGCTGGGGCCGCTCGCCGAGGGGCTGGGGTCATGACCACTCGTCTGAAGCAAGAGGACTCGATGTCCACTGTCACTCCGACCCGTGCCCCGCACCATGATGTGCCCACCGGTCACCAGCCCGACGGCGCACGCGTCGGTGGGGGCCTGTTCGACCCCAAGCAGCTGATCAGGTCCTTCCCGGACGCGGTCCGCAAGCTCGACCCGCGGGTGATGGTCAAGTCCCCCGTGATGTTCGTGGTCGAGATCGGCTCCGTGCTGAGCACGATCTTCGCGTTCACCAACCCGGGCGACTGGTTCGGCTGGGCCATCGCCGCCTGGCTCTGGCTCACCACGATCTTCGCCAACCTGGCGGAGGCGGTGGCCGAGGGCCGCGGCAAGGCGCAGGCCGACACCCTGCGCAAGGCCAAGACCGACACCGTCGCGCGGCGGCTCAACGGCGGCGTGGAGGAGAGCGTTCCCGGTGCCGAGCTGCGCATCGGTGACCTGGTGGTCTGCGAGGCCGGCGACGTCATCCCCGGTGACGGGGACGTCGTCGAGGGCGTCGCGAGCGTCGACGAGTCGGCCATCACCGGCGAATCGGCCCCGGTCATCCGGGAGTCCGGCGGTGACCGCTGCGCGGTGACCGGTGGCACGAAGGTGCTCTCCGACCGCGTCGTCATCAAGATCACGACGAAGCCGGGCGAGACGTTCATCGACCGGATGATCGCCCTGGTGGAAGGTGCCTCCCGGCAGAAGACGCCGAACGAGATCGCGCTGAACATCCTGCTGGCGTCGCTCACGATCGTCTTCCTGCTCGCGGTCGTCACGCTCCAGCCGTTCGCGATCTACGCCGGCCAGAAGCAGTCCATGATCGTGCTGGTCGCGCTCCTCGTCTGCCTCATCCCGACCACCATCGGCGCTCTGCTGTCGGCGATCGGCATCGCGGGCATGGACCGGCTGGTGCAGCGCAACGTGCTGGCGATGTCGGGCCGTGCCGTCGAGGCCGCCGGTGACGTCTCCACGCTGCTGCTCGACAAGACCGGCACCATCACCCTCGGCAACCGCCAGGCATCGGAGTTCGTACCCGTCCAGGGCACCACGGACGCCGAGCTCGCCGACGCCGCTCAGCTCTCCTCGCTCTCCGACGAGACGCCGGAAGGCCGCTCCATCGTCGTGCTGGCGAAGGAGAAGTACGGGCTGCGCGAGCGGCAGCAGGGTGAGCTGAAGGGCGCCGACTGGGTCGCGTTCACCGCCCAGACCCGCATGTCGGGTGTGGACGTGGACGGCCGCAAGGTCCGCAAGGGCGCGGCCGGTTCGGTCATCGCCTGGGTCAACGAGCGCGGCGGAGTCGTCGCCAAGGACGCCCAGGCGCTCACCGACGCGATCTCCCAGGCCGGCGGTACGCCGCTGCTCGTCGCTGTCGAGGACACCGAGGGCGCCCGCGTGCTGGGCGTCATCCACCTCAAGGACGTCGTCAAGGAGGGCATGCGGGAGCGGTTCGACGAGCTGCGCCGGATGGGCATCAAGACCATCATGATCACCGGTGACAACCCGCTGACCGCCAAGGCGATCGCCGAGGAGGCCGGCGTCGACGACTTCCTCGCGGAGGCGACTCCTGAGGACAAGATGGCGCTGATCAAGCGGGAGCAGGCGGGCGGCAAGCTCGTCGCGATGACCGGTGACGGCACCAATGACGCTCCCGCGCTGGCGCAGGCGGACGTGGGCGTGGCGATGAACACCGGTACCTCGGCCGCCAAGGAGGCCGGGAACATGGTGGACCTGGACTCCAACCCCACCAAGCTCATCGAGATCGTGGAGATCGGCAAGCAGTTGCTGATCACCCGTGGCGCGCTGACGACGTTCTCCATCGCCAACGACGTCGCGAAGTACTTCGCGATCATCCCCGCCATGTTCGCGGTCGCCTACCCCGGCCTGGACAAGCTCAACATCATGGGCCTGCACAGCCCGCAGTCCGCGATCCTGTCCGCGGTCATCTTCAACGCGCTGATCATCATCGCGCTGGTGCCCCTCGCCCTCCGGGGCGTGCGGTACAAGCCGATGGGCGCCGACAAGATGCTCCGCCGCAACCTGGCCGTCTACGGACTCGGCGGCCTGATCGCCCCGTTCATCGGCATCAAGATCATTGACCTGCTCATCTCCCTCATCCCTGGCATCGGGTGACGTCGTGAACAACTCATTTGGAAACACCGTGCGGTTGTTCGGAGCCGGGGTGCGCGCGCTGCTCGTCCTGACTCTGGTCTGCGGCGTGCTCTACCCGCTCCTGATCACCGGCATAGCCCAGGGCCTGTTCCACAACAAGGCCAACGGTTCGGAGATCAAGGACGGCGGCAAGGTCGTCGGTTCCAGCCTCATCGGACAGACCTACAACCTGCCGCTGAAGAACGGCGAGGAGACTCCCGCGCCCGACCTGAAGTGGTTCCAGCCGCGGCCGTCCAACGGACTGGGCACCAACTCCGTCAACACCCAGTACTCGCTCATCCTCTCCGGGGCCACCAACCGCTCCGGCGACAACGCGGACCTGATCAAGTGGGTGACGGAGGCCAAGGCCGCCGTCGTCAAGGACAACTCCACGGCGGACTTCAAGGTCAAGCCCTCGGACGTGCCGGCCGACGCCGTCACCTCCTCCGGCTCCGGCCTCGACCCGCAGATCTCGCCCGAGTACGCCGAGCTCCAGGTCCACCGGGTCGCCGCGCTCAACAAGCTCGACGCCCAGCAGGTCGAGAAGCTGGTGGCGGACAACACCGACGGCCGGATCCTCGGCTTCATCGGTGAGCCGCGGGTGAACGTCCTGAAGCTCAACATCGCCCTCAAAGCGCTCATCGCGCATTGATCGCGTTACAGCGGATACGCCGGGCAAGGCCGGCGCGGCCGGAGGTCTGCGGCCCGATACATCTCTCTCGGGCCGCAGACCCGCCGCGTTCCGGCAGAGCGAGAGCTCCGGTGCCGGGGGAACCGCCAGGGAACCAGTCCACCCAGGGCCCGGAGGCCAGGAGGGCATGGCAGGACAGCTCTATCACGGGGTTCGGGGTTCCGTTCGACGGTACGTGGTGGTGGCGCGAGCTGGTGGTCCGTGCCCCTCCTGCGCGCCGACAGGTGCGCAGGAGGGTCGGGAAGGGCGGTGCGGATCCCCCCACGGGAACCGCACCGCCCTCGTCTCAAAGGCCGTTGGGCTTCCTGCCGTGATGGGCCTTCCTCTTGCGGCGGGCTTGCTTCTTACGGGCGCGCTTGGACATGTACCGCCTCGGTTCGGGGGCTCGGTGGTTCAGCCGGTCCGGCCGACCAACTGGTCGGCGACCTTGCACAGCCGGCGGACGGTGCGGTCCTCCATCGCGACGGGCGCGGCGGGCGAGATCGCGGTGCGGTCGTAGTAGGCGCCGGGTACGAGCTCGGTCGCGGGGTCGCACAGCCGGACCACGCGGGCGGCGCCCTCGGCGGACGAGTCGCCCTCGTGCGCGTACAGCGGCAGCAGGGCGGTATCGCAGATGCCCGGGTGCACGCTGACGGAGGTGCAGCCGGCGTCCGATCCCGCGCCCGCCCTGGCGAAGATCGTCAGCGCGAGCTGGGACTGGGCGTAGGCGGCCAGCCGGGAGTAACGGCGGGACCGGTTCAGGTCGTTCCAGGCGATGGACGCCGTGCGGTGCATGGACGACGACACATTGACGACGCGGCTGCCGGGCCGGGCGGTCAGCGGCCCGGTCAGTTCGCGGGTGAGGAGGAACGCGGCGAGGAAGTTGACCTGGAAGGCGATCTCGTTGCCGTCGGGGGTCATCGTGTGGCGCTCGGGGGCGGCGACCGCCGCGTTGTTCACCAGCACGTCCAGTACGGGATGCGCGTCGGCGACCTTGGCGGCCATCGCCCGCACCTCCTCCAGCCGGGAGAAGTCCGCCACCGCGAGGTCCAGCTGGGACGCCGCGACGCCGGCGGCCACCAGCCGGGTGACGGCCTGCTGCCCGGAGGTGAGGTCCGGCGCGTGCACGATGACGGTGCTGCCCTGTTCGGCGAGCAGCCGGGCGGTCTCCCAGCCGATACCGGAGGTGGCGCCGGTGACCAGCGCGGTGCGGCGGGCGGGTGAGGAGGGTGCAGACATGATCCACTCCGGGATGCGGGATTGCGGGTTTACGGGTTGCGGAACAGGGCTCAGGAGGGCGGGACGGCACAGAGGTGCCGGGGAAACGCGCCACCGGGCTCGTCGAGCGATGGGCGGTGACGGGGGAAGTGCGTCAGCGCGCCGGAGGCGAACAGGGCGCAGCCGGCGGCACCGTATGCGGTGGCCGGTCGTCATGGCGCAGGCAGCTGTTCACGTCTCCATCCAAGGAGACGGCGAGGCCCGGCTCAAGGGGAACGACGGAACCCTGACGGTCTCCTGACAGGACACCTGGTGGCTGGAGAGCCGCGGAGACGACGGAACACGGAGCTGCCCCGGGCCGGTTGATCCATCCGGTGGGCCCGGGGCAGCTCGTGATGGTCAAGTGGCGCGTGGCCGGCGGTCAGTGGGTGTCGACGTGCGGGGCCCGGTCGGGTTCGGCGGCGGGGTCGTCGGCGGGGTCGGGGTGGTTCGCCCAGGGAGTGAGGGCGGGTTCGCCGCGGCGGACGGAGCCGGGGGCGCGGCGGGTCGGGCGCTGCGGCCGGTGTTCGGACGAGCTCAGCTGCCAGGGCACGCTGATGACCATGACGCCAGGGGTGAACAGCAGCCGGCTCTTGAGCCACAGCGCGGACTGGTTGTGCAGCAGGTTCTCCCACCAGTGCCCGACGACGTACTCGGGGATGAAGACACTGATCACATCGCGGGGGCTGGTGCGGTTGAGCGACCGTACGTACTCCACGACCGGGCGGGTCACTTCCCGGTACGGCGACGCCAACGTCTTCAGCGGCACCTCGATCCCGAATGCGTCCCACTGGTCCTGGAGGACCTTGGCCTCGTCGCGGTCGACCGAGACGGTGAGCGCTTCGAGAGTGTCGGGGCGGCAGGCGCGGGCGTAGGCGAGGGCCCGCAGCGTCGGTTTGTGGACCTTCGAGACCAGCACGACGGCATGCACGCGCGCGGGCAGCACCGTCTCGTCCGTCGGGTCGGTGACCGCCAGCTCGGCGGCGGTTCTGTCGTAGTGCCGCCGGATGCCGCGCATCATCAGCCACAACGCCACCGCGGCGATCACGGCCAGGTACGCGCCCTGCATGAACTTCGTCAGCAGCACGATGACCAGCACCAGACCCGTGACGAACGCCCCGAGCCCGTTGATCAGCCGGGCGGTCTGGTGCCGGCGCCGCTGCGCGGGGTCGGTCTCGTCGCGCAGGGCACGGTTCCAGTGCCGGACCATCCCGGTCTGCGACAGCGTGAAGGAGGTGAAGACGCCCAGGATGTACAGGTGGATGAGGTTGGTGACCGACGCGTCGAACACCCAGAGGAGGCCACCGGCGACGACGGCCAGCGCGACGATGCCGTTGGAGAACGCGAGCCGGTCACCGCGGGTGTGCAGCTGACGGGGCAGGTAGCGGTGCTGCGCCAGGATCGACGAGAGCAGCGGGAAACCGTTGAAGGCGGTGTTGGCGGCCAGCACCAGCACCAGGGCGGTGGCGGCCTGGATGAAGAAGAAGCCGAAGCTGTGATCGCCGCCGAAGATCGCGGCGGCCAGCTGGGCGATGACGGTGCGCTGCGGGGTGGTAGCGCAGTCCCCGGCGAAGCCCGTGAGACGGCAGGTGTCCTCGGTGATGTGCACCTTCGCGATCATCGCGAGGGCGGTGATGCCGGAGAACATCACGACGGCGATCAGGCCCATCGCGGTCATGGTGGAGGCCGCGTTGCGGGACTTGGGCTTGCGGAACGCGGGCACGCCGTTCGAGATCGCCTCGACACCGGTCAGTGCGGTACAACCGCTGGAGAACGCCCGCAGCCCCAGCATCAGCAGTGCCAGACCGGTCAGATTGCTGTTACCGGGGGCCGCGGTGACGCCGTAGGCGGCGGACTCCGCCACCGGGGCGTCGCCGACCAGCCAGCGGAACAGCCCGGTGGCACACATGATCAGCACGCCCGCGACGAACAGGTACGTGGGCGCCGCGAACGCCCGGCCGGACTCGCGCACGCCGCGCAGGTTCACGGCCGCCAGCAGAGCCACGAACCCCACGGCCATGGCGGTGCGGTAGTCGTTGAGCGAGGGCACCGCGGAGATGATGTTGTCGACGCCGGAGGCGACGGACACCGCGACGGTCATCACGTAGTCGACGAGCAATGACGCGGCGACGACCAGCCCCGCGGAGGGGCCGAGGTTGGTGGCGACCACCTCGTACGATCCGCCGCCCGACGGGTACGCGTGCACGACCTGCCGGTAGGAGAGCACCACGACGGCCATCAGGCCGACCACGGCTATCGCCACCCAGGTCGTCAGATGGAGAAAGGCCAGCCCACCGAGGGTGAGGACCAGCAGGATCTCCTGCGTGGCGTACGCGACCGACGACAGCGGGTCCGACGCGAAGATCGGCAGCGCCAGCCGCTTCGGCAGCAGCGTCTCCTGCAACCCCTCGCTCGGCAACGCCCGCCCGATGACTACCCGCTTGATTCCATCCACGATTCTCGCCACGCGGGGGAGCGTAAGGGCCGTCTGGCGGTCCGGATGGCGGCGGACAGGGCGCCGCAGAGCCCGTGATCCGATGGGATGTGCCGCCAACTACCGTACAGAGCAGGGGAATACGTCTTCCGGAGGTCATCGGGCCGACCCGAGTGCCACTGGTTGTCGCTCACCAGTCTTAACGAAATCCATACGGCTCGCCGCGTCCTGCCCGTCGCCGGTCCGACCCAGCACGGAAGTGCGGCACCTCGACGTCACCGGGGTCCTATAGGGTCACGGCGCCGTACGAGCCGATGACGTAAGGAACGAGCGACGAGTGAGGGCGGACCGGAGCGTGGACCGGAGCACGGGTACGGGCCGGGTGGGGCTGGTCACGATCGGGCGGGAGTGGGGTCGGATCGGCTGTATCGGCTTCGGCGGACCACCGACCCACATCTCTCTCCTGCGGCAGTTGTGTGTGGAGCGCCGCAACTGGATCCCGGCGGAGGAGTTCGAGGATTCCATCACCGCGACGAACCTGTTGCCGGGCCCTGCCTCCACGCAGCTGGCGATCCTCACCGCCTGGCGCCTGCGCGGTCTGCCCGGCGCGCTGGTCGGAGGTCTGAGTTTCATCCTGCCGGGCCTCGCGCTGATCCTGGCCCTTGCCGCGCTGTTCCTGTCCGGGAACCCGCCGCTGTGGGTGCTCGGGGCGGCCGCCGGGGCCGGTTCCGCCGTCGCCGCCGTTGCCGTGCACGCGGCCTGGTCGTTGGCTCCCGGCAGCTGGAAGCGTGCGGGGAAGGCACGTTCCGCCCGTGTCCGCTGGCTCGGGTACGCGCTGGCGGGCGCGGCCGCTGCCGCTCTGACGGGGCCATGGCTCGTGCTGGTCCTGCTCGCGGCGGGACTGCTGGAGGTTGCGATACGCGCCCGCGGCCGGCAAGACGGTCGGCGAGGTGACCGGCGCTTCGGCCGACGCGTCGCGTCGTGGCCGGTAGTGGCTGCTGCTCCGGTGCTCGGCGGGGGAATGGTGGCGCTGGCCTGGGTGGCGCTCAAGGTGGGAGCACTGTCGTACGGCGGAGGGTTCGTCATCATTCCGCTGATGCAGGCGGACGCCGTCGACCACTACCACTGGATGACCGACAGCCAGTTCCTCAACGCCGTCGCCCTCGGCCAGATCACCCCGGGCCCGGTCGTGCAGACCGTCGCCGTGGTCGGGTACGCGGCCGGTGGAGTGTGGGGTGGTCTGCTGGCCGCCTCGGTGGCGTTCGCCCCGTCGTTCCTGTTCGTGATCCTCGGCGGGCGGCATTTCGACGGCCTGCGCTCCAGCGAGCGGGTGCAGGCGTTCTTCACCGGCGCCGGCCCCGCTGTGATCGGGGCCATCGCCGGCTCCGCGATCCCGCTCTCCCTGGCCCTGCGGAACGGCTGGCAGTACGCCGTGCTGGCGGCAGCAGCCCTCTGGCTGCTGGCTGCCCGGCGTGGAGTGGTCAGCGCCCTGCTGGGAGCAGGAGCGCTCGGCGTGGCGGCGGCGCTGGCCGGCTGGGCGGTGGGCTGACCACCATCCGTGCCTCAGCCCGTGGCGGCGGCGCTGGCCGGCTGGCCGGTGGGCTGACCACCATCCGTGCCTCAGCGGCGTTCCCTGCGGCCGCTATTTCAGCAGCCGGGACATCCGCCGGTCCGCGAGGGGTTTGCCGCCGGTCTGGCAGGTGGGGCAGTACTGCAGCGCGGAATCGCTGAAGGACACCTCGCGGATGGTGTCGCCGCAGACCGGGCAGGGTTCGCCCTTCCGTCCATGGACCCGGAGCCCGCTCTTCTTCTCGCTCTTGAGATCCCGCAGGGCCAGCCCGCTGGACCGCTCGATCGCGTCGGCGAGGGTCGAGCCGATCGCCGCGTGGATCCGGGCCACCTCGTCCTCGGAGAGGTTGGCCGCGAGTTTGAACGGCGACATCTTGGCGGTGTGCAGGATCTCGTCGGAGTAGGCGTTGCCGATTCCGGCGATCGTGCTCTGGTCGCGGAGGAGCCCCTTGATCTGGCGGCGGTCGTCCTTCAGCAGCCCGGCGAAGACCGCCGGGGTGAAGGCCGCGGAGAGGGGGTCGGGCCCGAGCCGCGCGATACCGGGTACGTCCTGCGGATCCCGTACGACGTAGACCGCGAGGTGCTTCTTGGTGCCGGCCTCGGTGACGTCGAAACCCGCGCCGTCGGGTTCGGTGAGTCGCACCCGCAGGGCGAGCGGGCCCTTGCCGGGGCGCGGCGGCTCCGCCGGCAGGGCGTCGTTCCAGCGCACCCAGCCGGCGCGGGCGAGATGGATGACCAGGTGCAGGTCCCCTGCCTGGAGGTCGAGGAACTTCCCGTGCCGGGTCACGCTCCCGAAGACGAGGCCTTCGAGTGCGCCCGGCGGTGGGTCGTAGGTCTTGAGCGCGTGGACGGCGAGCGGGTACACCCGCGCGACGGAACGGCCGACGACGTGTTCGGCCAGGAAGCGGGTGAGGGACTCGACCTCCGGCAGTTCGGGCATGTCCTCAGTCTGCCCCGGCGCGGCCCGATCGGCCGGATACGGCGGGCACACACCCCGGCCGGCCTCGCCGAACCGGGCCGGGACCGCAGGTGCCGCCCGCGCGTGGCTTCGCGCGGGCGGCGGACCGTACGTGGGGGGATGCTCAGAGGCCGGCGGCGGCGCTCTGGATTGCGGAGGCGAAGGTGCTCACCTCGGTGTAGACGCCCGGGTACCCGGCTCGCGCGCAGCCTTCGCCCCAGCTGACGATGCCGACCTGGATCCACTGGTTGTTGTTGTCCTTGCGGAACATCGGACCGCCGGAGTCGCCCTGGCACGTGTCGACGCCGCCCTGGGTGAAGCCGGCGCAGATCTCCTCGCCGGGTATCAGGTCGCCGCCGTAGGAGCTGCTGCAGGACGCGTCGCTGACGAACGGGACCTTGGCCTTGTACAGGTAGCGCTGCTGGCCGCCGCCCTCGCTTCTGGCGCCCCAGCCCGCGATGTCGAACGTGCCGGAGTTGAACGCGGTCGTGCCGGCGATGTTCAGGGTCGGCAGGTTGATGGGCTTGGCGAGCTTGATCAGCGCCCAGTCCTTTCCGCTGCCGTTGTAGCCGGGGGCCTGCAGCACACGCGTGGACTTGACCTTGATGGCGCTGCCGCTCTGCAGGTCGACGACGCCCGCCGTCGCGGTGATGGACGTGTTCGCGCCGCTGCCGTTCACACAGTGCGCGGCGGTGAGGACGATCTGCTGGGTGTACAGCGCGCCACCGCAGCCCATGGACAGCCGGACCATCCAGGGGAACTCGCCCTGCGCCGCGCGGGTGCCGCCGACGACGGACGGACTGGGCTCCGGGCTGGGGGCGGTCGCCTGGGCGCTGAGGGGCTGGAGGCTGAAGACGGCGAGGGTGATCGCGCCGAGCGCCGCGTACCTTTTGAGTGGCTTCAGGCCGAGGTGCAGACCGAGTGGCTTCAGGAAGTTCTTCAACGTTCTTCCTCTCGTGTGGGGGAAGGCACGTAGCGGCAGGTGCATGACAACTCTGAATCCGGAAGGCACCGCAGGACTTCCGGTTCGGGTGGGGGATGCCGCAAGAGTGCCGGTGTGAGTGTGCTGGCGGAGCGAACCCTGCGGCAAGTGGGCCTTTTCGGCCACGGACGTCCGCTCCCGGAAGCCGGCACGGCCGGCGCGTCGCCGTCCGACCCCGGGGGTCGGTTTCAGGTAGCGGCGCTCACGAGATATCTTGATGTCGAGACGTTTGTCGATGTGAAGCGGAGTACTGGTGACTGACTCGACCATTATCTATACGCACACTGACGAGGCCCCGGCCTTGGCGACGTATTCGCTTCTGCCGGTGATCCAGGCCTATGCCTCGACCGCGGGCGTCCGCGTCGAGACCCGCGACATCTCGCTCAGCGGCCGCATCATCGCCAGCTTCCCCGAGCGTCTCGCGGAGAACCAGCGGGTCGACGACGCGCTCGCCGAGCTCGGCACGCTGGCCAAGACCCCCGAAGCCAACATCGTCAAGCTGCCGAACATCTCGGCCTCGATCCCGCAGCTCAAGGCGGCCATCGCCGAGCTGCAGTCGATCGGCTACGCGCTGCCGGACTACCCGGACGACCCGAAGACCGACGAGGACCGGGACGTCCGCGCCCGCTACGACAAGGTCAAGGGCAGCGCCGTCAACCCGGTGCTCCGCGAGGGCAACTCCGACCGCCGCGCACCCGCGTCCGTCAAGAACTACGCCAAGGCGCACCCGCACCGCATGGGCGCGTGGACGGCCGACTCGAAGACGAACGTCGCGCACATGACCGCCGCCGACTTCCGCTCCACCGAGAAGTCCACGGTCATCGCCGCGGACGGCTCGCTGCGCATCGAGCTCGTGGGTGACGACGGCAGCACCACGGTGCTGCGCGAGTCGGTACCTGTGCTCGCCGGCGAGGTCGTGGACGCGTCCGTCATGCGGGTCGCCGCGCTGCGTGAGTTCTTCACCGCGCAGGTCGCCCGGGCCAAGGCCGAGGGTGTGCTGTTCTCGGTGCACCTCAAGGCCACGATGATGAAGGTCTCCGACCCGATCATCTTCGGCCACGTCGTGCGGGCCTTCTTCCCGAAGACGTTCGCCGAGTACGGCCAGACGCTGGCCGCGGCCGGCCTGAGCCCGAACGACGGGCTCGGCGGCATCCTCAAGGGCCTGGAGTCGCTGCCCGAGGGCGCGAAGATCAAGGCGTCCTTCGAGGCCGAGATCGCCGAGGGCCCCGAGCTGGCCATGGTGGACTCCGACCGGGGCATCACCAACCTGCACGTGCCGAGCGATGTCATCGTCGACGCCTCGATGCCGGCCATGATCCGCACCTCCGGCCACATGTGGGGCCCGGACGGTTCGGAGGCCGACACCCTCGCCGTCATCCCCGACAGCAGCTACGCGGGCATCTACCAGGTCGTCATCGACGACTGCCGCGCGCACGGCGCCTACGACCCGGCGACCATGGGCTCCGTCCCGAACGTCGGCCTCATGGCGCAGGCGGCCGAGGAGTACGGCAGCCACGACAAGACCTTCGAGATCCCGGCCACCGGCACCGTCCGGGTCATCGACACCGACGGCAACGCCGTACTCGAGCAGACGGTCGGCGCGGGCGACGTGTTCCGCATGTGCCAGACCAAGGACGTGCCGATCCGCGACTGGGTCAAGCTCGCCGTGAAGCGGGCCCGCGCCACCGGCAACCCGACCGTGTTCTGGCTCGACGAGGGCCGCGCGCACGACGCCAACCTGATCGCCAAGGTCAAGGCGTACCTGCCCGAGCACGACACCGACGGGCTGCAGATCGAGATCATGACCCCGGAGCAGGCGACCGCGTTCTCCCTGGAGCGCATCCGCCGCGGCGAGGACACCATCTCGGTCACCGGCAACGTGCTGCGCGACTACCTGACGGACCTCTTCCCGATCCTGGAGCTCGGCACGAGCGCCAAGATGCTCTCCGTCGTCCCGCTGATCAACGGCGGCGGCCTGTTCGAGACGGGCGCCGGCGGCTCCGCCCCGAAGCACGTCCAGCAGCTGCTCAAGGAGAACTACCTCCGCTGGGACAGCCTGGGTGAGTTCCTCGCCCTCGCGGTCAGCTTCGAGCACCTGGCGCAGACCACGGGCAACGCGCGCGCCCAGGTCCTCGCCGACACCCTCGACCGGGCGACCGGCACGTTCCTCAACGAGGACAAGTCGCCGAGCCGCAAGCTCGGTGGCATCGACAACCGCGGCAGCCACTTCTACCTGGCGCTGTACTGGGCGCAGGAGCTGGCCGAGCAGACCGAGGACGCGCAGCTGGCCGGCGCGTTCGCGGGTCTCGCCGCGACGCTGGCCGAGCAGGAGCGGACCATCGTCGACGAGCTCATCGCCGTCCAGGGTTCGCCGACCGACATCGGCAGCTACTACCGTCCCGACGACGCCAAGGCCTCGGCCGTGATGCGCCCGTCGAAGACGTTCAACGACGCCATCGCGACCCTCGGCTGACGAGAGACGCACGGCGGGGCCCGACGGCCCGGGAGCGATCCCGGGCCGGCGGGCCTTCGTGTTTCCCGGACCTCAGCGCGCGGCCGGCGTGGTGGTGGAGTAGAAGTGGGCGCCCGTTCCGGCCAGCGCGCCCTTGCCGACGATGAGGTACTCGTCGCGGATGGGCGCACCGGCGAACCAGGATTCGAGGATCTGGCGTGGTGCCCTGGCGGGGCGACCGCTACGAGGGGCGGCCCGTGGCGAGGTCCTTCAGCAGGTTCTCGATCGTCGTCAGGCGGGCCTGCAGGGCCTCGACGTCACCGCGGGTGGCGTTCTGCTCGGTGGGCTTGAGGGTGATGATCAGATGGCCGTCCGGTTCCAGCCGGCCCGAGGCGACATCCGCGATCGCCTCACCGTTCTGCATCCGGACCGCGTGCTCGATCTCGGCAGACCGCAGCGCCAGGTCGCGCATGGCCTGCGGCACGAGCTTGCCGTCCTCGATGACGGTGGTCGGGGTTCCTTCCAGCAGCCGTTCCGCACGGGCGTCGCCGGCTAGCCAGCGGTTCACCGCGGAGTTGATGGCGATCAGCGTGAACGCGCCGATCACCCCGCCAAGCAGGCTGTTGTCCGCCCCGATGATCGCGTTCTGCACGACGTTGGACAGCAGGAAGATCACGACGAAGTCGAAGGTGTTCAGGTTCGCCAGGCCCCGTTTTCCGGCCAGTCGGAACAGGATCAGGATCAGGGCGTAGACCAGGACGGTGCGGATGATCTTCTCCGCGATCGGCACCTGAACTGACATCAGGTCATGCCACACGACAACTCCTCCGGATTGTGACGCCCACCAGGACCCGCCGGTCAGGCAGCGCAGAGGGTCACGCTACGCGCCGTCGGTCCGGCGCACGCCCGTGCGCCGCGCCGTCGGTCACCGGCGGTCCGCAGCCACTGCTGGCTCGTGCTTCCTGTGTCGCTCTGCTGCACTACGGCCGCGAGGTCGGCGGTGGAGTCACCGGCCACGCCGAGGACCTTGCCGCTGCGGCCGCTCACGATCCTGACGTAGCCGCCGCCCGCGTCGGCCAGCGTCCACTGCTGGTTCGTGCCGCCGTGCGGCTGTACCGGATCAGCGCCGTACCGGTGGAGGTGGAGGCGCCGGGTACGTGGATGGCCTTGTCGCTGCGGCGGTTGACCAGCGTGAAGACGGTCGGCATGGGGGTGGGGGTCAGGGTGGTGGTCCCGCCGGAGGCCAGGGTCATGTCCTGGCTCCACGCGCCGGCCCGGACGGTGGTACGGGTGCCGCCCACGCTGTGCAGGGTGACCGAGGTGACCTGGCCCGCGCTCCCGGCCCTCGGCGCGACGAGCAAGGCGGATCTCCGTGCGCTGCTCCGGGCGGAGCCGAAGCTGATCCTCGGGGTCCTCGTCTTCATCGCGGCGGCCGTCGCGGCCCGCCGGGGATCCAGGAAGGCCATCAGGTCGCAGGACTTCGGAACGTGGCTGTGGGACGAGAGCAGCCGACAGGGCTGACCGGCCGTTAACGGCTGTTCAATGCCCCGTTCTCCGGGAAGCACCTCCGCCATCACATACAACCATTAAGGTCTCATTCGCACGTTCGAGTACATGGACGGCCTCGGCTGCGCCGGCAACTCCTCCGCCGATTCCGCCGCCACCGGCAACTGGAGCTCCTGAGCATGTATCTCGCGGACCGCTCCGCCCCCAGCGGGGCGACCACCACGCCGGGCCGTACACGCGGCCGCCGGTTTCCCGGGGTCTCCTCGGTGGTGTTCGCGCTGGGCGCGGTCAGCCTCATCACCGACATCTCCTCCGAGATGGTCACCGCCGTCCTGCCGCTGTACCTCGTCGTGGGGCTCGGCCTCAGCCCGCTGGGCTTCGGCGCGCTCGACGGTGTCTACAACGGTGTCAGCGCGCTGGTCCAACTGGCGGGCGGCCACCTCGCCGACCGGGTGCGGAACCACAAACTCATAGCCGGGCTCGGCTACGGACTGTCCGCGGTGTGCAAACCGCTGCTGCTCCTCGTGCACAGCCTGGGTCCGCTGGGCGTGGTGCTCGCGCTGGAGCGCACCGGCAAGGGGCTGCGCACCGCCCCGCGCGACGCGATGATCTCCCTGTCCACGCCACCGGAGTTCCAGGGCCGGGCCTTCGGCGTGCACCGGGCGATGGACACCACCGGCGCGGTGCTCGGACCCGTCGCCGCGTTCCTGATCCTGCGCGCGGCGACCGACGGCTACGACGCCGTCTTCGGCGTCAGCGCCTGCGTGGCCGTACTCGGCGTGCTGGTCCTGATGCTGTTCGTACCCGGGAAAGTGCGCGCCGGGCAGGCCGAACCGGTGACACCGGACGAGGCCGGGAGTGGGGAGCGGGCCGGGGCCGAGGTCGTGGACAAGCAACCCGTCGACCTTCGCGAGGCGTTGCGCCTCTTGCGCATGCCGCGGCTGCGCGGGCTCGCCGGCTGCGCCGCCCTGCTCGGCCTCACCACCGTCAGCGACGCCTTCGTCTATCTGCTGCTGCAACGCCGTACCGGCATCAGCGAGTACTGGTTCCCGCTGATGCCGCTCGGCACCGCCGCGGTGTTCCTGCTGCTGGCCGTGCCCGTCGGTACGTTGGCCGACCGGGTCGGGCGGCGCGTCGTGTTCCTTGTGGGGCACGCCCTGCTGCTCCTCGCGTACACGCTGCTGCTCTGGGCCCCCGACCTGCCGGCCCTGCCCTATCTCGTGCTCGCGCTGCACGGCATGTTCTACGCCGCGACCGATGGTGTGCTGCCGGCCGCGGTCGCCGCCATCGTGCCCGAGCAGTTGCGGGCCAGCGGCCTCGCGCTGGTCGGCACCGGCCAGGCGCTGGCCCGGTTCTGCTGCTCGATCGCCTTCGGTGCGGCCTGGACCGTCTGGGGAGACGGTCCGGCGCTGGCGGGATCCGCGGTGGGCCTGCTCTGCTGCGCGGCCGTCGCGGGTGTGGTGCTGCGGCCGCCGGGCGGCCGCGCATGATCCGGCACCGTGTACCGACGCCCGCCGCGGTGACGTGTGTACCGACGCTTTCTGTCGCCTCGCAGCTCCCCGCCACTCCTGTCCCGGCATCCGCAAGGATCCCGATGACGCCAAAGCGCCGCCTGCTCATACTCGCCACGGCGGTGCTCCTCCTCGCGGGGCTGGGAATCGGACTGGTCCTGCACGCCGCCTCCCGCGCATACAAGAAGAACCAGCCACAGTCGGGCGCGGTCGGGACCACCGACTTGTGGAGCGTTCCCGCCGACGGCGCCGGAACGCCCCGCCTGCTGATCCCCGGCGCTTCTTCCCCCGCGCCTCTGTAACCACGGCGGACGACCGCGGGACCACCCACGATATGCAGGATGGTTGACGGTCGTCGAAATGGCGGCATAGCCTCAGGGGGAGCAGGTCGAGCGTGTGCGTGGCGCGCCGCGATGTCAGTGACACGTGTCTCTTCGCACCTCGGCCGTAGCTGCCAAGCCTCTGCCGACGCTCGTCGGCCGCCAGGGAAGGAAGCCTCTGATGGTTGGTGCCGGAGACCAGGATGTGCCCGTCGTGGAGTTGTCCACGGGCACGTTGCGCGGCCGCACGGAGGGCGGGGTCGCGGTGTTCAAGGGGGTGCCGTACGCCGAGCCGCCCATCGGCGACCTGCGGTGGCGCCCGGCGCGGCCGCACCCGGGCTGGAGCGGAACGAGGGATGCGACGGCCTACGGTCCCAGCGCCCCGCAGATGTTCATGGAGGGCGGTGACCCGGTACTCGGCGGCCACGGCTTCCCGCCCTTCGACGAGGACTGCCTGACGCTCAACGTCTGGACGCCGTCCTCCGACGCCTCCGGCCGGCCGGTGCTGGTCTGGATCCACGGCGGCGGCTTCGTCTCCGGGTCCGGCTCGCTGCCCAACTACTCCGGTGAGACCTTCGCGCGCAACGGCGACCTTGTGGTGGTGTCCATCAACTACCGCATCGGTCCGCTGGGTTACCTCTCGTTCGGCTCGGACGCGGACGGGGAGCCCGCCAATTTCTGGCTCACCGACCAGGTCGCCGCGCTGCGCTGGGTGCGGGAGAACATCGCGGAGTTCGGCGGCGACCCCGACAACATCACCGTTGCCGGCCAGTCGGGCGGCGCCATCTCCACGGCGGCGCTCGCCGGCCACCCGGAGGGCAGAACCCTGTTCCACCGCGCCATCCTGCAGAGCCCGCCCTTCGGCCTGCACGTTCCCACCCGCGCCGAAGCCCTGGAGCGGACCACCGTCTACCAGGAGATCCTCGGCGCCAAGGGCATCGCGGACCTGCGGGCCGTGCCCTGGCCGCGGCTGATCGAGGCGGGCGGGGAACTGTTCGGGCGCACGATGCGCTGGGGCTACTGGCCCACACCGTTCCTGCCCGTCATCGACGAGGCGACGATGGACCGGCACCCCGTCGAGACGCTGCTCAACGGCGCCGGGTCGGACATCGACGTGCTGATCGGCTGGACCAGGGAAGAGGCCAACTTCGGGTTCGGGCTCGACGAGAGGTACGCCGCCGCCACCCGGGACGAGGTGATCAGCAGGGCGGCGGACACCTTCGGTGAGGGGGCGGCGGAGGCGTACGCGGCCTACGCGGCGACCCGGCCGGGCGCGCGGCCGGTGGACGTGCTGATGGATCTGATCTCGGACGAGCTGTTCCGCGTGCCGAGCGTGGATCTGGCCGAGCGCCGGGCCGCCCAGGGGCGACCGGTGTGGGTGTACCAATTCGACTTCCCGACCCCCGCGCACGACGGCCGGCTCGGTGCCGCCCACTGCCTGGAACTGCCCTTCACCTTCAACAACTTCGACCAGTGGTCGCACGCGCCCTTCCTGGAGGGGATCCGGCCCGCGGCGCGCGACGGCCTCGCCGCGTCCATGCACCAGGCGTGGATCTCCTTCATCCGCACCGGCGATCCGAACCATGCGGCGCTGCCAGTCTGGGAGCGCTATGACGAGCAGTCCCGTACGACCATGCGTTTCGACTCCGTGATCACGGCCACCGCCGACCTCGCGGGGGACTCGCGGAGATTGCACGGTTCTGCGAGCCGGTGATAACGCGTGTAACCTGATCTCTGAACCTGTGTGCTCCGGGCTGACGTGCCCGTGGGCGCACCACCGGGGAATTGATCAAGGAAGTCATGGCCAAGGACGCTCCCGCTCAGCCGCCACGGACCATCACCAGCGCGGATGTGGCGCGCCTGGCCGGGGTGTCCCGGGCCACGGTGTCCTTCGTGCTCAACGACACCCAGGCGCACCGGGTCAGCGAGAGCACCCGCGCCCGGGTACTGACCGCCGCCGACCAGCTGGGCTACGTCCCGCACGCCGCCGCGCGTTCGCTGCGTGCCGGACGTAGCAATCTGGTGCTGATGCCGTCATCGGTGTCGGCGATCGGCAGGCTGGTCAGCGATTGGGTGGACGATCTGCACAGCGAGCTCGACCGGCGCGGTTACACGGTTGTGCTCCATGCCGGCCGCTTCCCCGACGCCGTCACCGCCGCGCGCGCGTGGGCCGAGCTGCGGCCGGCGGCGGTGTTCGCTCTCTCCGGCGACTCCTTCACCCCGGAAGCGGCCGATCTCCTGCAGCGCGCGGGAATCCGCGGGCTGCTGGCGTTCGCCGCCCGTCCGCTGGCCGGTGCGCACACCATCGCGTTCGACCACGCGGACATCGGCGCCGCCGCCGTCGACCACCTCGTCGCGCGGGGGCGGCGCAACATCGCCGTGCTGATGCCGCAGGAGCGCGGCCTGAGCGCCTTCGCCGAACCGCGGCTGGCCGGAGCGCAAGGCGTCGCGGCCACACGCATGGCGACCGTGACCGCCGTGGAGGTGGCGTACACCCAGGACTCCGCGGCCCAGTTGGCGGAGCGCTGGCGGGAGCTGGGCTTCGACGCGGTGTTCGCCTACAACGACGAGTACGCGGCGCTGCTGATGCACGCCTTCCAGGACGTGGGCATCGGTGTCCCGGAGGACGTGGCCGTGGTCGGCGCCGACGATCTGGTGCTGGCCTCGCTGCAGCGCCCCCCGCTCACTTCCATCCGCCTCAACCTGCCGGGGCCGGGCGTCATCGCCGAGACGCTCCAGCAGCTGATCGAGCACGGAACAGCGGAGCCCGTCGACCCGGTGGACGTCACCCTCATCCACCGGGCGTCCTCCTAGCGTCCGATCATTGGGTCCGGCGACCGTTCAACTTGATCGGCTCCGCCCGCGACGCCGTTGACTTGGGAATTCACTGATCCAACTGGCGCCCGCATCTGGCGTCGTGCGGGGGCTGCCGATTCGCCGGTGCACCCGCAAACGGGCCATGCCGTTCCTCCGTGCCGTCGATCGCCCACACCCGCATCCACCGCCCCGTGCTGACCGACAAGATCCGCCGGACAGGCTCTGAGTGCGGCCCAGTTGGCAGCGCCAGGACGCCTCCGGGTTGCCGCTACCGGCAACCCGGTGAACTCCGTCATCACAGGTCACAAGGCGCGTCTTCGTCATCAAGGCACCCGCAGACGGTCACCGGTCCCTGGATCCACTGGATCCAGCTTCAAATGGTGGGCACAAATTCCACACATCCACCTCTTCAGACGGGCCCCGAGGGTCTAGACTGACCGTGCTTCACATGGTGGGATACGAGGCGACAAATCATGATCTCCAGGTCAGGCGTTGCGGGCAGCCAACAGCTGCGTCTCCGCCGCCGGATATGGGGGTGATCAATTCCTGGAGCCCGCGAAGGGGGCTTGGGTGCGGGGAGCACCCGAGGTTTCGACGGGTTCCCGCGCACCTTGAGAGTTCGGCAGGACACGTGAGTCCGCTGTTGTCGGGGTGGGTTGTTCAAGTAGCTCTGAAATAGCCCGGGTTGTCATGCGGGCGGGGGCCTCCCGAGAGGAGGAACAGTGCGGGGGGCGGGGGCCTCCCGAGGGGAGCAACAGTGTTGGACGAACACGTCGAGCCACTGGGGACCTGGGGGGTTCTGTGCGGCAAGGGGGACTAGTCAGGCCGTTTCCGTCGGCGCGCGGGCGTCTGGCGAACGGAGCGATCAGACAGCCCGCGTTCGAATGGGAGCAGCGGTACCGCCGTGCCGTGGTCACCGGCGATACGGTGGCCACCGCCTTCGTGGTGGCGGCGATCGGCAACTTCTTCAGGGCCCGGGACGCGGCCAACTGGCATGAGAACTGGGGAACTTCTCACATTCGGCACCGAGCTGCTGGTGCTGGGAGCGCTTGCGGTGAGCCGGTCGTGGGCTCCGGCCGTGCTCGGCCAGGGCGCCGAGGAATTCCGCCGGCTCGGACGCTCACTGTTCACGGCGACCGTCGTGCCTGCGCTCGGCGGGATCGCCCGCACCTCGCGCAACATCAAGCTCTGGATCTTCGTCGCGATCCCCGCGATCGAACTCGTCACCACGGTGAATTTGTGGAAGACGCCGCGCGCGGTGCTTCAGGGGCAGGGGGCCTTCTGATGCGCGGGGGGCGCCGTCCGGTCGGCGCACGGACCGCAGGCCGAATGGCCGGCGGACGGACAGCAGGCCGAAAGGGCCTGCCCGGGGGGAGGAACGGGACATGCGAGTAAGCGTCTTTGGGCTCGGCTACGTGGGCTGCGTGTCGGCCGCGTGCCTGGCCAGCCTGGGTCACGAGGTCATCGGGGTGGACGTGAGCCAGGTGAAGGTCGACCTGGTCAACGACGGCAAGGCCCCGGTGGTCGAGGAGCGGATCGGCGAGCTCATCGCCGAGGCCGTGCGGACCGGAGCTTTACACGCCACCGGCGACGTCCGCGAGGCGATCATGGGCAGCGAGGTGTCGCTGATCTGCGTGGGCACGCCGTCGGAGCCCAACGGCAGCCTGTGCACCACGTACTTGGAGCGGGTCACCGAGCAGATCGGTGCTGCGGTGGCCGAGCGGGGTGGGCGGCAGACCGTCGTGTTCCGCAGCACCATGCTCCCGGGCACCTGCCTGAACCTGCTGGTGCCGATCCTGGAGAAGTACGTCGGCGGCACGGCCGGGGTGGACTTCGGGGTCGCGGTCAACCCGGAGTTCCTGCGCGAGGGCACGAGCGTGCGGGACTTCTTCGACCCGCCCAAGACCGTCATCGGCGAACTCGACCCGGCAAGTGGCGACGTGGTGGCGGCGCTGTACGACGGAGTGCCCGGCGAGGTGTTCCGGGTGCCGATCCCGACGGCCGAGGCGATCAAGTACGCGGACAACGCGTTCCACGGACTGAAGATCGGCTTCGCGAACGAGCTGGGCGCGGTGTGCCAGGCGCTCGGGGTGGACTCGCACCAGGTGATAGACGTGTTCCTGGCCGACCGCAAGCTGAACATCAGCCCCGCCTACCTGCGACCCGGCTTCGCCTTCGGTGGCTCCTGCCTGCCCAAGGACCTGCGCAGCCTGGTCCACGCCGCACGGCGGGCCGACGTCTCGGTGCCCATCCTCGCCCACGTACTGCCCTCCAACTCCGACCATCTGCAGCGCGCGGTGGAGCTCGTCGAGCGCACCGGCAAGCGTCGGGTGGGCCTGTTCGGTCTTTCCTTCAAACCCGGCACCGACGACCTCCGCGAGAGCCCGCTCGTCGAGCTGGCGGAGAGACTCTTCGGCAAGGGTTACGACCTGCGGATCTACGACCCCAACGTGAACCTCTCCCGGCTGCTCGGCGCGAACCGCGAGTACATCGAGACCCGGCTGCCGCACCTCGCACAGCTGCTCGCGGGCTCCGTCGGCGAGGTGATGGAGCACGCCGAGGTGTGCCTGATCGGAACCAGGGATCCGGACGTGCTTTCGGCGCTGCCCCATGGCGAAGGACCGGTGCTCATCGACCTCATCCACCTTCCCGACGCCGACGTGCGCCGGGCCGAACCGGGGTACGTGGGCCTTGCTTGGTGACGCGGTCAGCGGCGACGGGACGGCCGGTCGCGCGCTGATCCTGGTGGAGAACCTGTCGGTGCCGTTCGACCGGCGGGTGTGGCAGGAGTGCACGACGCTGCGCGACGCGGGCTGGACGGTGCACGTCATCTGCCCCCAAGGGACAAAGCGGGACACCGAGGCGGAGGCGGAGATCGACGGGGTGCGGATCCACCGCTACCCGTTGCGCGCGGCCACCGGAGGGCCGGCAGGCTACCTGCGGGAGTACGGATCGGCGTTGTGGCACACGTTCCGGCTGGCCCGCAAGGTCGGCCCGGTCGACGTGGTCCACGCCTGCAACCCGCCCGACCTGCTGTTCCTGCCGGCACTGTGGCTGAAGCGGCGCGGGGCACGGTTCGTCTTCGACCAGCACGACCTGGTACCGGAGCTGTACCTTTCCCGGTTCGACCGCGGCGAGGATCTGCTCTACCGCGCCGTGTGCGCGCTGGAACGGCGGACCTACCGGGCCGCGGACGTCGTGCTCGCCACGAACGAGAGCTACCGGGACGTGGCACTGCGCCGTGGCGGCCGCCAACCGGCGGACGTCTTCGTGGTGCGCAGCGCGCCCCAGACCGACCGGTTCCAACCGGTGCCGCCCGAGCCGGAGTTGAAGAACGGCAAGCCCCATTTGCTGTGCTACCTCGGCGTCATGGGCCCGCAGGACGGCGTCGACTACGCCTTGCGGGCCCTCGCGAAGCTGCGCGACGAGCTCGGGCGGACCGACTGGCACGCCGTGTTCGTCGGTTCCGGCGACGCCTTCGACGCGATGGTGGAGCTGTCCCGGCAGCTCGGGCTGTCCGATCAGGTGGAGTTCACCGGGCGCATTCCGGACGCCGACCTGGTGCGCTACCTGTCCACCGCGGACGTGTGCCTCTCTCCCGACCCGCGCAATCCGCTCAACGACGTGTCGACCATGAACAAGGTCCTGGAGTACATGGCGATGGGCCGGCCGATCATCTCGTTCGACCTCCGGGAGGCGCGGGTCTCCGCCGGCGACGCCGCCCTCTACGCGCCCGCCAATGACGAGGCCGAATTCGCCAGGCTCATCGCGCTGCTCCTTGACGATCCGGAGAAGCGGGCCCAGATGGGCAAGATCGGCCAGGAGCGGATCAGCGGACAGCTTTCCTGGCGGAACTCGCAAGCGTCGCTGCTCGCCGCCTACGCCGCTGCGTGCCGTGACCACACCCCGGTGTCGGCGGGCGACCCGGTCCGCACAGGGAAGAGGCAGCACCGTTGAGCGATGACACGATCCGCCTGGTCACGATCGGGTGGATTCTCCGTCGACGGTGGCGGCTTCTCGCCGTCCTCGCCCTGGTGGGCGCGCTCGTCGGCTACGGCACCTCGGTGCTGTTCCCGCCGCGGTACACGACGTCGGCATCGGTACTGCTGCCAGGGCAGTGGGAAGAGCGCGAGCTCCTGACTCAGGTGGATATCGCGACCAGTTCGGTGGTGGTCGACCGCGCGGCCGCCGCTCTCGACTGGACCAAGGTCAGCGGCACCGAGCTGCGGGATCGAGTGAGCGCCAAGGCCGCCGACGGGAACATCATCAAGATCTCGGGAACGGCCGACACCCCGGAGCACGCGCAGCAGCTCTCCGACCGGATGGCCCAGCAATTCGTCAAATTCGCCGCGCGGATCGCAGGCGGCAGCACCGACCCCGACGCGGCTACCGGGACTGAGGCCCTGCGGCAGAACGTGGTGGAGACCAACCGCCGCATCACCGACCTGGCCAATGCGGCAGATCCGGGGCAGACCGTGGAGAGCGTGCAGGCCCGCACCGACCTCGAGAAGTTGCGCACTTCGCTGGAGGAGGCCATGACGAAGCTGGACCAGGCCGACCCGGCGACCAACAAGGCCGGCATGGTCGTCATGGGGCCGGCGGCCCGGCCGACCGGTGAGGCGCCGCCGACGAGGATGCAGCTCATCGTCGGCGGGGCGCTGCTGTTCTTCCTGCTCGCGGTCATCGGCCATCTCGTCGCCGCACGGGTGAATCGCCGACTGCGCACCGAACCGCAGATCGCCGCGGCGCTGGGCTCGGCGCTCCTCGGCACCGTCGACGTGCCTGATGAACGGCGCGCGCACCAGCCAGCAGGTCGTGGCCCGCGAGCCCGGATCCGCCGACTCCTCGGCGTCGACACCCGGTGGGACATACCGACCCCGCCGAGGTCCGGCGACGAGGCCGGCTCGCGGATCCGCTACCGGCGGGTGTGCGCTCGCCTCCGGGACCAGCTGCCGGCCCCCCGGCGGCTGCTGGTCGTCGTACCGGACGGCGACGAGATCGCCCGCCGGGCCGCCGGGCAGCTCGTCGCCGAGGCCCAGGACGATCCGCAGCTGCGGGTGGTGGAGGTCTCGGTGGACCGGCCGACAGTGCCGGACCGCGACACCGAGTCCGGTGCCCTGGTCGTGCTCAGCGCGGGCAGCTGGACCGCTGAGGAGCTCGCCGGCATCGCCGAGGCGTGTGCGGACGGCAGGCATGAGGTTGTCGGCATCGTCGTCGCCGGCACGGTCCGGGCCAGTCCGACGCGATCCGCCGACCATCCTCCGGACAACGCCACTGCGGCGCTCGCGGTTCACAGTCACGCGACGGGAGGTTCGGTGTGACGACGAGCACGACTTCGGAGTCGTCGGCAGCCACTCCGCTCCTTGACCTGCAGGGACTGGTGGTGGCGGTGCGCAGGCGCCGCCGCCTCTGGTGCTCCCTGGCGCTCCTGGGACTGCTGCTCGGCGCGGCGGTGGCGGTCCTGCGGCCGCCGCCGCCGGCCGCGGTGACCAAGGTGCTGGTCGCGCATCAGCAGGACCAGCCGAACGACCCCGGAACGCTGATCCGCACCGACGTCGCGCTGCTGCAAACCACGCGAATCGCCGGTATGGCCCTGCAGTCCCTCGGCTCCCCTGAAAAACCAGAGGACTTCATGCCGGACTACGCGGGTGTCGGCCTGACCAACAACCTGCTGCAGATCAATGTGACAGGTGACACCGACGCGGAAGCGGTGGCCCGCGCCAAGGCGCTGGCCGACGCGTTCGTCTCGGACCATGTGAGACGGATTCAGGAAGCCGCGAACGCCGAGTCCAAGGCTCTGCTCGACCAGCGTGACCGCATGCGGGACGAACTCGCCAAGGTCAACAAGTCGATCGGAAACGGACGGCCGGGGAGTGGGCCGACAGCGTCGGCGGACCTGGAGTCGCTCTTCGCCCGCCGGGCCGAGCTCACCTCGCGGATCACCGATTTCGGCCAGCGCGCCGCGGAGGCGCGCATCGGCACGCCCCAGCTCGTCGCCGGCACACAGATCGTGGACGCCCCGCGCGCGGTGCAGCACTCCCTGCCCAGGGCCGCTGCCACCAACGCCGCGATCGGGCTCGTCCTAGGGCTCGTCCTCGGGCTCGCGGTGGCCGCGGTCGGCACGGTGGTGGCGGACCGCCCCGTGCTGCGCCGGGACATCGCGGCGAACCTGGGCGCCTCGGTCATCGCGGAGCTGCCCCGCCGGTCGGGCAGGCGGTGGCAGCGCCGACGGACCCGGGCGGCCCGCGAACGGCTCACCGCGACCCTGGCCCGCACCGTGCGCGGCTCCGCGGAACCGGTGTCGCTGCTGGAACTGGGCTGTGCGCGCAGCACGAGCGTGATCGCCCTGGACCTCGCCGAGGCACTGATGGCGGAGGGGCCAGTGGTCATCATCGATGGTCTGCCCGGCTCGCAGCTCGCAGGCCGCCGCCCGAAGCCGGGAGACCCGACCGTGGTCAGCGGCGAGGGTGCCGCGGCCGTGTCCCATCAGGAGCGCCGACTCGGTGTCGGCTCGGTGGCCCCCGGCACGGCGTGGACCGGCCTCCCGGACCTCGGTACCCAGACCGTGCTCGTCGTGCGTGCCGGGCACGGCAGCACCGCATGGCTGCACACCGTGGCGCGGCAACTCGCGGACCTGCTCATTCCGGTGATCGGTGTGGTGCTGATCGACCCCGATCCGCGGGACAGGACCGACGGCACCCTGTGGGACGGGCTGCACACCGCGCTGCGCGGTCACAACGAGCGGCTGGCCCGGCAGAACGCGCCGGGCCGACTGCTGACGGAGCGGCCGTCATGGGCCGTACGAGTCCCGGACAGCGATCAGGAGGCACGGTAATACATGTGCGGCATAGCAGGCACGTACCGATGGCCGGACGGGAAGGTCGTGACCGACCGGCTCACCGATACCCTCGCCCACCGCGGTCCTGACGGGGCGGGCCGGTACGGCCACCCCGTCGGTGACGGCGAAGTGCACCTGGGGCACCGCCGGCTGGCCATCATCGACCTGTCCGAGACCGGCGCCCAGCCGATGGTCTCGGACGGCCTCGTCCTGACGTACAACGGCGAGCTGTACAACGCGCCCGAGCTGCGCGGCGAACTGGCAGCCGCGGGGGTGCGCTTCCGCGGTACCTCCGACACCGAGGTGCTGCTGGAGGCCTGGCGGCGCTGGGGCACGGACTGCCTGCCCCGGCTGCGCGGCATGTTCGCGTTCGGGATCTTCGACGAGCGAACCGGTGACCTCGTGCTCGCCCGCGACCAACTCGGCATCAAGCCGCTGTTCCTGCTCCGGCGCGGTGCGGGCCTGGTGTTCGCCTCCGAGCTCAAGGCGCTCGCCGCCGCCACCGGCGGGTCGCTGCAGGTGGACGATGCGGCGCTGGTGGCCTCGCTGCTGTACTACTGGGTGCCGGACTCACGCTGCGCGTTCCGCGAAGCGGAGAAGCTGCCGCCGGGGAGCTGGCTGCGGTGCCGGCCCGACGGCCGGGTGGAGCGCGGCCAGTACTGGAACCTGCGGGACGTCGCCGCCGAGGGCCAGGAGCGGGCCCGCAGCGGCGAGCGGCCGGATATCGCTGCCATCGTCGAGGAGTCGACTCGACGCCACCTGCTCTCCGACGTACCCGTGGCGACCTTCCTCTCCGGCGGTCTCGACTCCAGCTACCTCACCGCCCTGGCGGCCCGCGACCAACCCGGGATCTCCGCCTACACGATCGGGTTCCGCGCCGAGGACGCCAAGTTCGAGGCGATGCCGGACGACCTTCGCTATGCCCGGCAGGTGGCCGAGCGGTTCGGCGTCGACCTGCACGAGATCGAGATCGCTCCGAACGTGCTGGACCTGCTGCCGCAGATGACGTACCACCTGGACGAGCCGATCGGCGACCCCGCCGCGATCAACACGTTCCTGATCTGCGAGGCCGCCCGGGAGGCCGGGGTCAAGGTGATGCTCTCAGGGATGGGTGCCGACGAGCTGTTCGCCGGGTACCGCAAGCACCTGGCCAACCTGCTCGCGCTGCGCTACCAGCGCGTCCCGCGGCCCCTGCGGCGCGGCCTGTCCAGGGCCGTGGACCGGCTGCCGGTCGCCACGGCCCGCCGGGGGTACCGGTCGGTGCGCTTCGCGAAGCGGTTCCTCTCCTTCGCCGATCTGCCGGAGGAGACCGCGTTCCGGCGCAGCTACACCATGTACGACCAGGACGAACTGCTCGCCCTGGTCAATCCGGACCTGGCCGGGACGGTCGATGACGTGCTGACCGAGCACGCGGACATCTACCAGGACAACGAACTCGACGACTTCGTCAATCGCATGTGCCTGGGCGACGCCCGGATGTTCCTGCCGGGCCTGAACCTCGCCTACACGGACCGCTCCAGCATGGCCGCGTCGACCGAGGTGCGGGTGCCGTACGTGGACGTCGAGGTGGTCAAGGCGGCGTTCGCCGTGCCCGGCGATCGCAAGATCGTCGGCCGGCAGGGCAAGGCCGTCCTCAAGGAGGCGGCCACCTCGATCCTGCCCCGGGAGATCGCATACCGGCCCAAGGGCCTGTTCAGCGCCCCGCTGCGGGCCTGGATGAGCCGGGATCTGGCACCGCTGGTGCGCGAGGTGGTGAACGACGGCGTGCTCGTCAATTCCGGGATCCTGCGCCGCGACGCGCTGGCGCGGATGGTCGCCGAGGACGCCGCCGGGCAGCGGGACTTCTCCAAGCATCTGTGGCATGTGCTGACCCTCGAGTACTGGTATCGCGGCGCGACCTCCGGCTCCGGCCGGACCCACCCCTGACGGCGTAGAAACAAAAGGAGTTCGGGTGAAGCAGGTTGTGCAGAACTACAAGAGCGGCGAGTTGGCGCTGCTCGACGTACCGGTGCCGGGGTGCAAGCCGGGCGGTGTGCTGGTCCGCAGCGCGTACTCGCTGATATCCACCGGGACCGAGCTGATGAAGGTGTCCGAGGCCGGCCTGTCGATGGTGGGCAAGGCCCGCTCCCGTCCCGACCAGGTGGCCAAGGTGATGCAGAGCGTGGCCACCAACGGGGTGCCGGCCACCTACCGCAAGGTGATGGGCAAGCTGGACTCCTACACACCGTTGGGCTACTCGCTGTGCGGGGTGGTCGAGGAGGTCGGCACCGGGATCGACGATGTGAAGGTCGGCGACCTCGTGGCCTGCGCAGGCAATGAACACGCGCTGCACGCCGAGCTGAACTGGGTGCCGAAGAACCTCTACGCCCGGGTGCCGGACGGCCTCTCGCCACGGCACGCGGCCTTCGGCACGGTCGGGTCTATCGCGATGCAGGGCGTCCGCCGCGGCGAGCCACAGCTCGGCGACGTGGCGCTGGTCATCGGCCTCGGGCTGATCGGGCAGTTGGTGGTGCAGTTGCTCACCGCCTCGGGAGTCCGCGTCGTCGGCGTCGACCCCGACCCGGTGCGCTGCGAGCTCGCCGAGCGCCTGGGCGCCGCGGCCTGCGGCGATCCCTCGTCCGCGGCCGTGGAAGCCGCCGTTGTCGAGCTCACCGACGGGCACGGCGTGGACCAGGTGTACCTGGCCGCCGGCGGCGGTACCAACCAACCCGTCGAGTTGGCCGCCCGGTTGAGCCGGGACCGCGGCCGGGTCGTCGACATCGGCAAGTGCCGCCTTGACCTTCCGTGGAACGCGTACTACGAGAAAGAGCTCGACGTCCGGTTCTCCCGCAGTTACGGCCCCGGGCGCTACGACCCGGAGTACGAGCTGGAGGGGCGCGACTACCCGATCGGCTACGTGCGCTGGACCGAGCGCCGCAACCTGGCGTCCTTCCTCGATCTCCTCGCCCGCGGCCGCGTCGACGTGGAGCCCCTGGTCTCCCACATCTCCGACTTCGATGACGCCGTCGAGACGTACCAGCGCCTGAAGGACGGCGACCTGAAGGCCGTGGCCGTGCTGTTCCGGTACCCCGAACAGAAGGAGGAAGCGCAGGCCCCGGCGGTGACCGTGCCCGCGGTGCGACGCAGCGACAAGGCGCCCACCACGGCCGGGTCACCCAAGGCGCAGGTGCGCCTTGCGTTCGTCGGCGCGGGAAACTACGCGACGTCGATGCTGCTGCCGCACCTGGCACAGCGCGACGGCGTCGAGTTGTCCACGGTCGTCACCACGACGGCGCTGTCCGCGGCCAACGCGCAGCGGAAGTTCGGCTTCGCCGAGGCGACCACCGATCTCGACGCCGTGCTCGGCGACCCGTCCATCGACGCGGTCTTCGTGGTCACCCGGCACAGCTCGCACGCCGAACTGACGCGAAGGGCACTGCTGGCAGGCAAGGCGGTGTTCGTCGAGAAGCCCCTGGCCCTCACCGAGGACGAGCTGGCAGGCGTGCTCGCGGCGGTGGAGGAGTCCGGCAACGACCGGCTGCAGGTGGGCTTCAACCGCCGGTTCGCGCCGCTGCTGCAGGAGGCCAGCAATCGGTTCGGCGCCAGGACCGGTCCTGCGAGCCTCCGCTACCTGGTCAACGCAGGTCGGCTGCAGCACGGCAGCTGGTACCTCCAACAGGGCGCCGAGGGCTCGCGGTTCGCCGGTGAGGGCGGGCACTTCATCGACACGGCGAGCTGGCTGCTCGCGGCCGACCCGGTCTCGGTGTACGCGGTCGCCACGTCCGGTAACGAGGACCTGCAGGTCGTGCTGCGCTACCCGGACGGGTCCACCGCCACCATCAGCTACATCACCACCGGCCCGCCCGGCTTCCCCAAGGAGACGCTGGACCTGATCGCGGACGGCAAGGTGCTGCGGCTCGACGACTTCGTCCGTGCCTCGGTATACGGCCGTAAGCGGTGGGTCAGTTCGCGGCTGCCCAAGGCCCGGGACAAGGGCCAGTCCGCCGAGCTGGCCGCGTTCATCAAGGCCGTGCGGACCGGCGGGCCGATGCCGGTGCCGCTGGAGTCGCTGGTCGCCACCACGGCGGCCACCCTCGCCGTGCGGGCCAGCCTGGTCGGCGGCGCGCCGGTGACGTTGGCGAGGGCCCGATGACCATGAGCGCGGGCTGGTACCTGCGGCGGTTGTCCCGGATGGGACCGCGAGAGGTCGGCGGCCGGGCGGGCGACGCGGTGCGCAGGCGGCGGTGGCGGTCGGCGCTGCCGGACTGCCCGAGCGTGACCGGCGCCCGGTTCACCGCGGTACTGCCCGCCGGGACGATCGCCGCAGTGCCACCGGACGCCGCGAAACGTCTCATCGCCGAGGCGGACCGGCTGATGGACGGGCACGCCGAGTACTTCGGGGTGGACCGCGACGACCTGGCCGACCCGGACTGGTCGTACGACCCGAAGACCGGGCGACGGGCTCCGTCCGGTTACGCCTTCGACGTGCCGTACCGGAACGAGGACGCGGTCGGGGACATCAAGCAGATCTGGGAGCTGTCCCGGCACCAGTACCTCACCGTGCTCGCCGCCGCCTACGCGATCACCGGGAACGAGCGGTACGCCGAGCGAGTGGCCGAGCACCTGCGGTCCTGGTGGACGGCCAACCCACCGCTGCGTGGCGTGCACTGGATCAGCGGCATCGAGCTGGGGATCCGGCTGTTGTCCTGGGTGTGGATCCGCCGGCTGCTCGACGGCTGGCCGGGCGCGGCCGGTCTTTTCGAGCGCAACCCGGTTGCGCTGAACCAGATCTGGCACCACCAGCGCTGGCTGGCCGCCTTCCCCAGTCGGGGGTCCTCGGCGAACAACCACGTCATCGCCGAGACCGCCGGGCAGTTCGCCGGGGCCTGCGCATTCGGGTGGTTCCCCTCATCGGCGCGCTGGCGAGCCGACGCGCTGCGGTCGCTGGAGCGGCAGCTGCGAAGCAACACCTTCCCCTCCGGCCTCAACCGCGAGTTGGCCACCGAGTATCACGGACTCGTCCTTGAACTCGGCATGGCCGCGGTGGCCGAGGCGGATGCCGCCGACGTGCCCGTCCCCGCGTCGATCCGGCTGGTGCTGCTGCGGATGACCGACGCGCTCGCGGCCGTCGTGGACGGCCGGCTGCGGCCGCCGCGCCAGGGGGACGCGGACGACGGGTACGGTCTGGTCGTGGACGGCGCGGGCACCGACCGCTGGGCCTCGCTCCTTGCCACCGGGGACGCCGTGTTCGGCCGACTCGACTGGTGGCCGACGGTGTCCGACACCGATGTGCGCACCCAGCTCCTTGCCGCGCTCATCCGGCCGTACGCGGAAATGGGAACCACACCGGCCGTGACCCGCCCGCCAAGCCGACCGGCCCACTTCGCCGACGCGGGGCTCACCATCCTGCGCGGTCCGGAGGAGATCTGGTGCCGCTGCGACGGCGGTCCGCACGGGTTCCTGTCCATCGCCGCGCATGGCCACGCGGACGCGCTGTCCGTGGAGGTCCGGCACGACGGGGTTGACGTGCTCGCCGACCCGGGGACGTACTGCTACCACGGACAGCCCCAGTGGCGGCAGTACTTCCGGTCGACCCTCGGCCACAACACCCTGCAACTGGACGACGGTGACCAGTCCGTCTCCGGCGGGCCGTTCCTGTGGACCCGGCATGCCCGCAGCCGCGTCCTGGTCGCGGACACATCCAGCGAAGGTGTGGCCCGCTGGAGCGCCGAGCACGACGGTTACCAGCGCTCCGTGCACCGCCGCCGGGTGGAACTGACCGCCGCAACCATGGAGTTGCGGGTGGTTGACGAGGTGCGCGGCCCGCGCCGGGCCGTGCGCCTGGCGTTCCACCTCGGCCCGGCGATCGCCGCGGACCTGGTGGGGAACCGGGCCGTGCTCACCTGGAACCGGGACGGCGAGGACCGCTCCGCGGTGCTCGACCTGTCCGGGCAGCTGAGTTGGCGGGCGCATCGCGGCGAGAGCGACCCGCCGCTGGGCTGGTACTCCACCGGCTTCGGGCGCAAGGAACCCAGCACCACGCTGGTCGGCACCGGCTTCACCGACGGCCCCGCGCTGTTGGGGGAGTTCACCACCGTACTCACGTTCCGCGGGAGGGAGAACGCGTGGTGATCAAGAGGCGGCACCGGGCGCTGTCGACGGCACCGCTGGTACTGGTCCTGCTGGCGGCGACGGGCTGTGAGAGCACGCCGGGCGCGCGGCCGGAGCCGGCCGCCGCGCCATCCACGTCCGTGGCCCAACCCGTGACCCAGGTGTGCGCCAAGCCCCCGGCCGGGCCGGCGGAGGCGCCGGCGGGCGCGGTCGCGGTCGACCCCGCAGTGGTCGGTGACCTGGCTGCGAAGACCAAGAGCAGCCCCCCGAACACCACGTTCTGGCTTCGGCCGGGGACGCACAAGCTCGACCCGGACCGCTACGCCCAGGTCGTCCCCAAGCAGGGGAACCGCTACCTCGGTGCGCCGGGCGCGGTGCTCGACGGCCGCAAGACCAACCAGTACGCGTTCAGCGGTACCGCCGGCAACGTCACCGTTCAATACCTGACCGTGCAGAATTTCGTCGCGCCGCCGGATGAGGGCGTGGTCAACCACGACTCGGCCGACGGATGGCTGATCGAGCACTCGACCATCCAGTACAACTCCGGCGCCGGGCTGATGGCCGGTGCCCGCCAGCAGGTCCGCGCCAACTGCCTGCGCAACAACGGGCAGTACGGAATGAACGCGTACAAGTCCGGTGGCTCCATCAGCGGCCTGGTGGTCGAGGGCAACGAGATCGTCGGCAACAACACCGGCGACTGGGAGCGGCGGAAGGAAGGCTGCGGCTGCACCGGAGGCATCAAGTTCTGGGCCGTCAACGGCGCCGACATACGCGGCAACTGGGTGCACGACAACCGCGGACCCGGGTTGTGGGCGGACACCAACAACAACGACTTCCGCATCGAGGACAACGTGCTGGAGGCCAACGACGGTGCCGCGCTGATCTACGAGACCAGCTACAACGCGGTCATCCGGAAGAACACGATCCGGCGGAACAACTGGGTCGAGGGCCGCAAGTACGCCGACCGCGGCGACACCTTCCCGTTCGCGACCGTCTACGTGTCCGAGTCCGGCGGCGAACCACGGATCCGAGCCCGTACGGACAAGATCGAGATCTACCGGAACGTGCTGGAGAACAACTGGTCCGGGATCACCCTGTGGGAAAACGCTGACCGGTTCTGCAACAGCCCGGCCAACACCTCGTCCGGTGACTGCACGTTGCTGGTGAAGAAGACCGACCTCTGCGCACGGCCGGCGATCGCCACCGCACCGCTCTACGCCGACTGCCGGTGGAAGACCCAGCGGGTGGACATCCACGAGAACCGCTTCGTGCTGGACACGTCCGTCGTCCAGTGCACGGTGAAGTGCGACCGCATGGCGGTCCTCGCCAACTACGGCACCTATCCGGACTGGTCGCCGTACCAGGGCGAACGGGTCGCCGAGGCGATCACCGGCAAGCAGAACAACCGCTGGCACGACAACGTCTACATCGGACCGTGGAAGTTCGTCGCCCACGACCCGAGCCGGGTGCTCGACTTCGGGCAGTGGCAGGGCACGCCGTACCAGCAGGACACGGGCAGCACCCTCCGCGCACAGGGCGGTGGTTGAGATGAGCCCGGACCACACAGAGCACACGTCGAAGATCGTCGGGACGGTCTGGGGGCTGCTGATCCTCAACACGCTCGGCTCCACCGGAGCGAAGACCATCATCCCGCTGCCCCGCTCCCTCATCCAGATGGTCACCATGGGCGCGCTGGTCGCCGCGTTCGCGCTGGCGCTCGCAGGTAATCTCCAGCTGCGCATCCGGCCCAGCGCCTTCGTGTTCCTGCTCACCCTGCTCCTTGTGCCGAGCATGATCTCCAGCGCGAGCCTGGAGTCCGGGTCGGGTGCGCTGTTCCGCTGCGCCCGGCTTGCTCTGTTCATCGGCACGCTGTGGCTGCTCAGCCGCTGGTGGGACGGCGGCCTGACGTTCGTACGGCACCACATCCGGATCTACTTCGCGGTGCTCGGGTCGGTGGCCGTCGGCCTGGTCGCCTCACCGGGAGCGGCCATGCCCGGGCTCTACGGCGGGCGGCTTGTCGGCGCGTTGTGGCCGCTCACCCCGCCGCAGATCGGACAGTACGCCGCAGTGATCATCGGGCTCACCGTGCTGCTCGTACTGGGGCACCGGATCGACAGGGGCAGCGCGGCGGTAGTCATCGTGCCGTCACTCATCCTGCTCGCGCTGACCCATACCCGGACGGCCACGCTCGGCCTGCTCATCGGGCTGGTGCTGGCGATCGGCTCGCTCGTCCTGACCAGCGCCGCCGCCCGCCGGTTCTTCGGCTGGACGGTGGTGATCGCCACGGTGACCGCGGTGGGGTTCAGCTCCGCGCTGCAGGCGTGGTTCCTGCGCGGACAGGACAAGGAGAACTTCTCCAACCTCACCGGTCGGGCCAAGGTCTGGGACGCCCTGCTGGCAGCCCCCCGGACGAGCTCGGAGCAGTGGTTCGGCATGGGCCTGGGCGACAAGTCGTTCGGCGGCCTGCCGATCGACAACAGCTGGCTGGCCGTTTACAACGAGCAGGGTCTGACCGGCGTCACCCTGGTAGCGGCGATCATCATCGTGCTCGGCGGCGTCGCGTTGCTGCGGCCACCGTCGCTGTCGAGGGCCTGCGCGATCTTCCTGATCAGCTACTGCGCGATCGCGTCGTACACCGAGGCCGGGCTTGGCGACGCCTCGCCGTATCTGCTGCATCTGGCCGTGGCCGCCTCGCTGCTTGCGGCACCTGCCGCGGTCACTCCCCGCTCCACGCCCCAAGTCCCTCGACGGCACATACCGCGATGGGCCCAGAGATCGGAGGTGATCTGAGCATGCATGTCCTCGTGTTGCACAACCGCTACGCCTCGGCGCAGCCGAGCGGGGAGAACAAGGTCGTCGACCAGGAGGTGGCTCTGCTGCGCGAGGCCGGCCACCGGGTCGAGGTGTTCGAGCGGCGCAGCGACGACATCGCCACCCTGTCCCTGCTCGCCAAGGTCGCGCTGCCGCTGCTCGTGCCGTGGAACCCGGCGGTCCGCTCGGAGCTCGCCGCCCGGCTTCGCACCTCACGCCCTGACGTGGTGCACGTCCACAACGTCTTCCCGCTCCTGTCGCCCGCGGTGCTTGCCGCCTGCGCCGACGCCGGTGTGCCCGTCGTCGCCACGCTGCACAACTACACCCAGGTCTGCCCGCCCGGCACGCTGCAGCGGGACGGCCGGCCGTGCACCGAGTGCGTCGGGTCGGCGCCGCTGCCCGCCGTACGGCACGGCTGCTACCGGAACTCCCGGCTTGCGACGGTGCCGCTCGCGGTCAGCCTCTCGGTCAACCGGCGGCGGTGGTGGTCCGGCGTGGAGCGGTTCTTCTGCATCTCCGCTGCGCAGCGCGATGTCCTGGTGCGGGCCGGCATGCCGGCCGAACGGCTGGCGGTGAAGCACAACTTCGTGCCGGACCCGGACGCCCGCCGAGCGGGCGACGGCGAGCATCTGCTCTATCTCGGGCGGCTCGCGGAGGCCAAGGGCGTGCGGTTGCTCATGGCTGCGTGGGACGAGATCGCCGCCGGCGGCGGTGTGGGCGTGCCGCTCGTGGTCGCCGGCACGGGGCCGCTGGAGCCAGAGGTGACCGCCTGGGCGGCGGGCCGGGACGACGTGCGGTACGTCGGCCTGTATGACGCGGAGGAGTGCCGGCAGGCCATCGCGCGTTCGGTCGCCGTGGTGGCTCCCTCGACGTGGTTGGAAGCGTTCGGCCTGGTGGTCGTGGAGGCGATGGCGGCCGGGGTCCCGGCCGTCGCCGCCGGTCACGGCGCCTTCGTCGAACTCGTCGAGGACGGGGTGACCGGGCTGCTGCACCGGCCGGGCGAGCCCGCCTCGCTCGCGTCCTGCATACGCCGGATCGCGGCCGAGCCGGCCCGCAACCAGGAGATGGGCCAGGCGGCCCGGCGCCGTTACGAGCAGGGCTTCAGCCCGGCCGTCGGCCTGGAGCGCCTGGTGGAGGGGTACCGCACCGCGATCGCGGTGCGGTCCGGCGGCGGGGACAGCGCGCCGCCGATAGGGATGGAATCAATGGGGGGCAGTAAATGACACGTTGCCGACTGTGCGGCTCGGCGTCGCTGGCGAGCGTCGTCGATCTGGGGGCGACCCCGCCGTGCGAGAGCTTTCTCGCCGCGGACCAACTGGACCTGCCGGAGCCCGCGTACCCGCTGCATTTGCGGGTCTGCACCGACTGCTGGCTCGCGCAGATCCCTCCGCTGATCACGCCGGAGGAGACGTTCAAGGAGTACGCGTACTTCTCCTCGTACTCGACCTCCTGGGTTGAGCACGCGCGCACGTTCGTCGCGGATGCCGTGCAGCGGGTGGGTATCGGGTCCTCGGAAGAGGAAGCCTTCGTGGTCGAGGTCGCGAGCAACGACGGGTACCTGCTGCGGCATGTGGTGGACCGGGGGATCCGCTGCCTCGGCATCGAGCCGTCGGTCAACGTCGGGGCTGCGGCGCGGGACGCGGGTGTGCCCACGCTCACGGAGTTCCTGAGCCCGGACACCGGCGCCGCCGTCCGCGCCGAACACGGTCCGGCGGACCTGGTCGTGGCCAACAACGTGTACGCGCACATACCCGACGTGGTCGGGTTCACCCAGGGGCTGCGCGCCCTGGTCGCCGACGACGGCTGGGTCTCCATCGAGGTGCAGCACCTGTTGACCCTGATCGAGGACAACCAGTACGACACGATCTACCACGAGCACTTCCAGTACTACACGGTCGCGTCCGCGATCCGGGCCCTTGCGAGTGGCGGACTCGCGCTCGTGGACGTCGAGTTGCTGCCCACGCACGGCGGCTCCATCCGGCTGTGGGCCCGGCCCATCGAGGTGGCCGGCGAGCCGACACAGCAGGTGGCCGATGTACTGGACCGGGAGAAGGCCGCCGGGCTTCAGGAGCTGTCCGGGTACGCCGAGTTCTCCGCCCGGGTGGCCAAGGTGCGCCGGGACCTTCTGCGGTTCCTCATCGAGGCGGCCGAGCGCGGCGAGACGGTCGTCGGCTACGGCGCCCCGGGCAAGGGCAACACCCTGCTCAACCACTGCGGCATCCGGCCCGACCTGCTCGCGTACACGGTCGACCGCAACCCCTACAAGCACGGCAGGTTCACCCCGGGCACCCGCATCCCGATCCTGCCGCCCGAGCAGATAGCCGCCGACAGACCGGACTACGTCCTCGTCCTCCCGTGGAACCTGCGGGCCGAGCTGGTCGAGCAGCTCTCCTTCGTGCACGACTGGGGCGGCCGGCTGGTCTTTCCCATCCCGGAACTGAGCATTGTCGAGGCCAAGTCATGAAGGTCGTGCTGTTCTGTGGCGGTTACGGGATGCGCATGCGCAACGGAACCTCCGACGACGTCCCCAAGCCGATGGCGATGGTCGGACCGCGACCGCTGATCTGGCACGTCATGCGCTACTACGCGCACTTCGGGCACACGGAGTTCATTCTGTGCCTCGGGTACGGGGCGCACCACATCAAGGACTTCTTCCTCAACTACGAGGAGACGACGTCCAACGACTTCGTGCTGCGGGGCGGGCGGACCGAGCTGCTGTCCACCGACATCTCGGACTGGACGATCACGTTCGCGCAGACCGGCATCGAGTCGCCGATCGGGGAGCGGCTGCGCCGGGTGCGGCGCCACCTGGACGGCGACGAGATGTTCCTCGCCAACTACGCCGACGTGCTCACCGACGCCCCGCTGCCGGAGATGATCGACCAGTTCGCCCGGCGCGACGCCGGTGCGTCGATGATGGTGGTGCCGCCGCAGTCCTCGTTCCACTGCGTGGAACTGGGCGAGGACGGCCTGGTGGGGGGCATCACCGCGGTGAGCGACATGCCGCTGTGGGAGAACGGTGGCTACTTCGTACTCCGCCAGGAGGTCTTCGACCACATACCGGAGAACGGGGACCTGGTCGCCGACGGATGTGGACAACTGGCCAAGCGCGGACGGTTGGTGGCGCATCAGCACCGCGGCTTCTGGAAGCCGACCGACACCGTGAAGGAGCGGGCCGCGCTCGACGACGCCTACACCCGGGGCGACCGCCCGTGGGCCGTGTGGGAACGGGACGGCGCCGGGGCGAGCACGACCGGCAGCAGGCACGGCGCCGGAGCGAAGGCGTGATCCGGCTCGGGGCCGGGCGCCTGGACCGGATCGCCGCGGTGGGCGCGCACTGCGACGACATCGCCATCGGCGCCGGCGGCACGCTGCTGACGCTGTGCCTCGCGCGGCCGGGTATCCGCGTCGACGCGCTGGTGCTCTCCGGCGGTGGCGGCGCGCGGGAGCAGGAGGAGCGGGCCGCGCTCGCCGCCTTCTGCCCGGGCGCCGATCTGCGGCTGACGGTGCTCAAGCTGCCGGACGGCCGAATGCCCGTGCACTGGGACGAGGCCAAGGCCGCGGTCGAGGAGCTGCGCGCGGGGACCGAGCCGGATCTGGTGCTCGCGCCGCGTACCGATGACGCGCACCAGGATCACCGCGGCCTGGCGAAGCTGATACCCACCGCATTCCGCGACCACCTCGTGCTCGGCTACGAGATCGTCAAATGGGACGGCGATCTCGGCCGTCCGTCGGCGTACCAGCCGCTGTCGCCGGAGACCGCCGAACAGAAGGTGCGGCTGTTGCAGGAGCACTACCCCTCGCAACGGCACCGGCCCTGGTTCGACCGGGAGGCCTTCATCGGTCTTGCGCGGATCCGCGGCATCGAATGCCATGCGCGCTACGCCGAGGCGTTCGCCGTCACCAAACTCACGCTCAATCTGGAGGGATGAACCTTGCGCGTACTACTGACCGGCCACCAGGGCTACCTGGGCACCGTGATGGCCCCGGTCCTCAGCGCCGCCGGACACGAGGTCGTCGGGCTTGACGCCGGTCTGTTCGCGGACTGCGTGCTCGGCCCGCCGCCCGCGGACCCGCCGGGGCACCGGGTGGACCTGCGCGACGTCACGGCCGACCACGTGGCCGGGGTGGACGCCGTGATCCACCTGGCCGCGCTCTCCAACGACCCGCTGGGATCGCTGGCGCCGGAACTCACCTACGACATCAACCACCACGCGTCCGTCCGCCTCGCGCGGCTGGCCCGCGACGCCGGAGTGCGACGCTTCCTGTACGCGTCGACCTGCTCGGTCTACGGCGCCTCCGGCGGCGACGACCTGGTCGCCGAGGACGCCCCGCTGCGCCCGGTGACGCCGTACGCGGAGTCGAAGGTGCGGGTGGAGGACGACCTGCACGCGCTGGCGGACGGCGACTTCACCCCGGTGTTCATGCGCAACGCCACCGCCTTCGGCTACTCGCCCCGGCTGCGCGCCGACATCGTGCTGAACAACCTGGTGGGCCACGCGCTCCTGTCCGGCGAGGTGTTGGTGCTCTCCGACGGCACCCCGTGGCGCCCGCTGGTGCACGCCGCCGACATCGCGCGCGCCTTCACGGCCGCGCTGACCGCGCCGCGCGAAGCCGTGCACGACCGGGCCTTCAACATCGGCAGCGAGATCAACAACGTCACGGTCGCCGAGATCGCCGACCAGGTCGCCGAGGCGGTGTCCGGCGCGAAGGTGGTGATCACCGGGGAGAACGGTGCCGATCCGCGGTCGTACCGGGTGGACTTCTCCCGGTTCCGCGCCGCGATACCCGGCTTCGACTGCGAGTGGACGGTGAAGCGGGGTGCACTCGAACTCGCCGCGGCCTACCGGAAGTTCGACCTGACCCGGGAGGACTTCGAGCAGCGTTTCACCCGGCTTGCCGTGCTGCGCGCGGCGTCCGACGCGGGCACCGTCGACGACACCCTGCGGTGGCGCCGATGACCGACACCGCCGAAGAGATGTACACGCTGGTGGAGCGGCTGTACCCGCTGTGCCGGAGCATCACCGGCGACGGTGTGCGCGCCACCCTGGACATCGTCGGGGAGTACATCCCCTTGCAGGTGCATGAGGTGCCGACCGGGACGCAGGTGCTCGACTGGACGGTGCCGCAGGAGTGGAACATCCGGGACGCGTACGTCGCCGACGCCGCCGGCAACCGTGTCGTCGACTTCGCCGCGTCCAGCCTGCACGTGCTCGGCTACAGCGTGCCGGTGTCGGCGACCATGCCGTTGGCCGAGCTGCGCGAACACCTGCACACCCTGCCGGACCAACCGTCCTGGGTGCCGTACCGCACCAGCTACTACAAGCCGGAATGGGGGTTCTGCCTGGCCCAGGAGACCCTGGACGCGCTGCCGGACGGCGATTACGAGGTGCGCATCGACTCCACACTCGCGGACGGCCACCTCACCTACGCCGAGCACGTGGTCCCCGGACAGGTCGCCGACGAGGTCATCGTCTCCTGCCACACCTGTCACCCGTCGCTGGCCAACGACAACCTCGCCGGTATCGCCGTGGCGACGTTCCTGGCCCGCGCGCTGGCGCAGGAGACGCCGTACTACACCTACCGGTTCATCTACGCGCCCGGCACCGTCGGGGCGATCACCTGGCTGGCCCGCAACGCGGAGCGGGTGGAACGGGTCAAGCACGGCCTAGTGCTGGCCTGCGCCGGGGACCCGGGACAGTTGACGTACAAGCAGAGCAGGCGCGGCGACGCGGAGATCGACCGCGTGATGCGGCACGTGCTGGCCGCATCCGAACGCCCGCACCACGTCAACGAGTTCACCCCGTACGGCTACGACGAGCGGCAGTACTGCTCGCCCGGTTTCAACCTGGGCGTGGGCTCGCTCACCCGCACCCCGTACGCCGGCTACCCCGAGTACCACACCTCGGCGGACAACCTGGACTTCGTCTCCCCGGACGCGATGGCGGACACCCTCGCGGTCTGCCGCGAGGCATTCGCCGTCCTCGACCGCAACCGGCGGTACCTCAACCTCAGCCCCTACGGCGAACCACAGCTGGGCCGACGCGGGTTGTACGACGCGCTCGGCGGCCGCAGCGACACCAAGCAGGCCCAGATGGCCATGCTCTGGGTGCTCAACCTCTCCGACGGCGAGCACAGTCTGCTGGACGTCGCCGAGCGGTCCGGGCTTCCGTTCGACACCGTGGCCGCCGCCGCCGACGCCCTGCGCGGCGCCGAACTGATCAAGGCATGAAGCCGATGACCACCGAGGGGGAGAAGACGACGGCACCGGCGGCCCCGGCCGGACCCGCCCGGCAGACCGCCAAGCGGGCCATGGTCGGCCGGCTGTCCTGGGGACTGGCCGACCAGGCGGCCTCCAGCGTGAGCAACTTCGCGGTGGGCATCTACGTGGCCCGCTCGCTGGGGGTGACCGCGTTCGGCGTGTTCAGCCTGGCCTGGGTGACCTACGGTGTGGTGCTCAACGTCTCCCGCGGCCTTGCCACCGACCCTCTGGTGGTGCGCTTCAGCGGCGCGCCGGACACGTCCTGGCGCGGGGCGGTGGCCCGGTCGACGGGTACCGCACTCGGCGTCGGTACGGCCATCGGCGCGGTGTGTCTGGTGGCCGGGCTCGGCCTCGGCGGCCGCCTGGGGCCCGCGTTCGCCGCCCTTGGTGTCATGTTGCCCGGGCTGCTGCTCCAGGACGCCTGGCGGTTCTCGTTCTTCGCCGCCGGCGCCGGGCGGAAGGCGTTCGTCAACGACGTCGTGTGGGGTGTCGCGCTCGTCCCGGCCCTGGTGGTGGCGGCCCGGGTGGGCAGTGTGGCCGCCTTCGTGTTCGCCTGGGGCGCGTCCGCCACGGTGGCGGCGGGGTACGGCTGCATCCAGTCCGGCATCGGGCCCCGGATGACCGAGGCACGCGGGTGGCTTCGCGAGCAGCGTGATCTCGGCTACCGGTACCTGGTCGAGAACGTCAGCCTCAGTGGCGCGAGCCAGTTGCGGGCCTACGGGCTCGGCGCGATCGTCGGGGTCGGCGCGGTGGGCGCGGTGCGGGGCGCCGAGCTCCTGCTCGGCCCGTTCCTGGCAGTGCTCATGGGACTTTCGCTGGTCACCGTCCCGGAGGCGGCACGGGTGCTGCGGCGGGCCCCGCATCAACTGGGCAGATTCTGCCTCCTCCTTGGCGGCGGGCAGGCCGCCGGCGCGCTGATCTGGGGCTCGGCGCTGCTGCTGATGCCTGGCCGGTTCGGCGAGCTGGTGCTCGGCGACGTCTGGCACTCCGCCTCGCAGCTCATCGTGCCCATCACCCTCGGCGTCGCGGGCGCGGGACTCGGCACCGGCGCGGCGGCCGGGCTGCGCGCGTTCGGCGCGGCTCGGCGCAGCCTGCGCTGCCAACTGTTCGCCTCCGCCTGCTATGTCAGCGGCGGACTCGGCGGGGCGGCTGTGGCCGGCACGGTCGGCTCGGCCTGGGGCGTCGCCGCCGCGACCGTCAGCGGCTCGGCCGTGTGGTGGCTGCAACTGCGGTCCGCCCTGCGCGAGCACAACCACCCCCTCCCCGAAGTGAGGACCTCATGACCGCCCAACCCAGGCTGAGCATCGGCCTGCCCGTCTACAATGGCGAGGAGTACCTGGCCGAGTCGCTCGACGCCCTGCTCGGCCAGACCTACGAGGACTTCGAGCTGGTCATCTGCGACAACGCCTCGACCGACGGGACTCAGGACATCTGCCGCAAGTACACCGAGCAGGACTCGCGCATCCGGTACCTCCGGCTGCCGCGGAACATCGGCGCCACGCCGAACCACAACCATGTGCTCGCCGAGTCCCGCGGCGAGCTGTTCAAGTGGGCCTCGCACGACGACCTTTACGCCCGCGACCTGCTGCGGCGCTGCGTCCAGGCGCTGGACGAGCGGCCGGACGTGATCCTCGCGCACACCGGCCAGGCGGTCATCGACGGCGACGGTCAGGTGACAGTCCCGTACGAGTACACGCTCGCCACCGACTCGCCGCACGCGCCGGAGCGCTTCCGCAGCATGCTGTTCGAGCCCGGCGGTGACGACTTCTACGGGGTGATCCGGGCCGACGCGCTGCGCCGGGTGAAGCCGATGGACAGCTACCACCACGCGGACCGCACGTACGTCGCCGAGATCGCCCTGCACGGGCGCTTCCACCAGGTGCCGGAACTCCTGTACTTCCGCCGCGACCACCCCACCCGCGCCGAGCGGGCGAACCCGTCCAAGCGCTCCCGGTGCGTCAATCTCGACCCGCGCCGGGCGGGCCTGCTGCACCCGACGCCCCGGCTGCTCGCCGAGTACGTCTGGGGCTTCGCCTCAGCGATCCGGCGGGCGCCGTTGTCCGCGGCCGACCGGCGCTCGTGCTACCGCCACCTGGCCGCATGGATGACCAGCCGGGTCCGGCCGGGCGCCGGCGAGCGGGTCGAGGACCGCGCTCCGGTCGATCCGGCCCTGCTCACGGTCTCCGTCGACGCCGTCGTCGCCGGCCGTGAGGGGAGGCAGAGATGACGTCCACGGATGAAACTCCGGTGCGTGTCGGCGTGTTCGGCCTGCTCGGATCCGGCAACCTCGGCAACGACGGATCGCTCGAAGCCGTGCTCGGGTACCTCCGCACCGAACACCCGGAGGCGGTCGTGGACGCGCTGTGCGGCGGACCCGAGGCCGTGACGACCCGGTTCGGGATCCCCGCGACGCGGCTGCACTGGTATCGCGGGGAGTACCGGACCGCGTCGCGCGCGGGCGCGGTCGCGGCGAAGGGTCTGGGCAAACTCGTCGACGTCTTCCGCACCGCTGCCTGGGTGCGCCGGCACGACGTGGTGATCGTGCCGGGCATGGGCGTCCTGGAGGCCACGCTGCCGCTGCGGCCGTGGGGCTTCCCGTACTCGCTGTTCCTGCTCTGCGCGAGCGGCCGACTGTTCGGCACCCGGGTCGCGCTGGTCAGCGTCGGCGCCGCGACGATCGGCAACCGGCCGACCCGGCTCCTGGTCCGCTGGTCGGCGCGGCTGGCCGCATACCGGTCGTACCGGGACGCGCAGTCCCGCGACGCGATGCGGGCGATGGGCGTGGACACCGCGCGCGACGAGGTCTACC
>NZ_JAPVLS010000199.1:4237-4645 GCF_027158125.1 Streptomyces sp. H39-C1 | reverse complement strand
CGACGCCCAGCGCGGCACCGACCGTCGTGGGGATCAGTGCCTGGCCGATATAGGCACGCACGACCTGGCCCGGAGTGAAGCCCAGGGACTTCAGGATGCCGATCCGCCGGGTGGCGGCGCCGACCGCGCCGCTGACCACGATCCCGATGATCAGGACCGACATGAACAGACCGAGCACACCGAAGGCGACCACGAACGGCACGAACGTCGCCGACGTCCTGTCCGCGGCCAGTTTGATCGTCAGATACGACGCCGCCGCGGTCATCGATCCCGGTGGCACCGCGGCGGCGACCGCGGCACGATCGGCGCTGATCTGGGCGTCCGTGGCGGCCTTCGTGAAGCGGTAGAGCATCTGGTATTCGAGCCGGGCTCCGAGTGCGGTCAGCTGCGTGAGCTGCGCCGGCGACA
>NZ_JAPVLS010000199.1:0-4227 GCF_027158125.1 Streptomyces sp. H39-C1 | reverse complement strand
GCCGAACGGCGAGTCGAGGGTGCGCAGCACGGTCTCCCCCAGCCCGGTCGCCCATCTGCCGTCGACGAGGTCGAGGTCGTCGACCGCCCCGCCGGCGTCCGCACGACCGACGAACGTCAGCTCCGGCATCCGGCCGCCCGGCGGCATCCCGGAACCGTTCTCGCCGATGTGCGGGCGCAGCGAGAGGACGGGATACGGGCCGCCGGCGGCCGTCACGCCGGCGACGTGCGCGGTGGCCGTGACCTGTGCTGCGGTGGCCTTCGCCGCGTCGAACTGCGCGGTCAGGTGTGCGCCGTTCTGGCGGGCGAAGGCATGGTCGAACGGCGCCTGCGACGCTACGAGCAGCCCGCCGGCCAGTACCGACGCGGTGACCGCCATCATCGTGGTCAGCATCATCACCAGGGTCTGGACCCGGCGCCGTCCGACGCCGGCGCGCACCACCTTGCCCAGTGCGCTCATCGGACGGCCCCCGCGCCGCTGTTCCGGTCGAGGGCGACATGCCCGTCGACCAGATGGACGGTCCGGCCCGCGCACGATTCGGCGAGATCGAGGTCGTGGGTGACCAGCACGATGGTCTGCCCGCCCCGGTGCAGATCGATCAGCAGTTCACGGACGTCGCGCCCGGACGCCATGTCCAGCGCACCCGTCGGTTCGTCGGCGAGCAGCAGCGCCGGGCGGTTGATCAGCGCCCGCGCGACCGCGACGCGCTGGCGTTCGCCTCCGGACAGCCGGCCCGGGTAGGCCCGGGCGTGCTGGTCGATGCCGAGGGTCTCCAACAGTTCGTGCGCGCGGGTCGCCGCCTTGCCCCGGGCCGTACCCGCCAGTTGGGCCGGCAGCACGATGTTGTCCAGGACGGTGAGGTCGTCCAGCAGATTGAAGAACTGGAACACGATCCCGATGCGCTCGCGGCGGAAGCGCGCCAGCCCGCCCTCCCCGAGGTTGTCTATCCGTGTGCCGCCGACGGTCACGGTGCCCTCCGTCGGCTTGTCCAGCCCGGCCACCAGGTTCAGCAGCGTGGACTTGCCGCTGCCCGACGGCCCGGTGACGGCGACGGCCTCACCCTCTTCGACGGTGAGCGTCAGCGGGCCGAGCGCGGGCCCGTCCGCGTTGTCGTAGCGTTTGACGGCGCCACGCAGTTCGATCACGTTCCCCATGGGGGTGTCGGTCCTTCCGGTCGCAACGGCCGCGTCCTCGGGGGGGACTCCCCCGGGCGGCCCGCTGGCAGGACCGAAGCTAGGTGCGCCCGCTGCGGAGGCGCGTCGGCCGGTGCACCGACATCGGGTCGCCCACGAGGAGGACCCGGCCGCGGCGTCATCCTTGCGAAGTACTCCGCACGGCCGGAGCCCTGATCGCTGAGGCCGATGTGCCCAGGGCGGGCGGCGCCGACAATGTGCTGGTGGAAACGGATGAACGACAGGGATGGCGCCGGCAGGTGCGCGACGCGCTGCGCCCGGACGGCCAGGCTCCCCGGTTGTCGAGGCGGGCTGTCGTCACCGATGCCGCGCTCGCGCTGGCCCTCACGGCGCTGGTGCTGTTCGCGGTGTCCAGGCTGCACTTCGACGCCGGCTGGCCGGCAGGGCCCGATCCGGCGCTGGACCCCGGCTCCCTGCCCGGCCGGCCCCTCCCGCCCGAACGGCCGCCCTTCCCACCCGGTGCTCCCGTGCCGGGCACCGAGTTCCACCCGGCGATACAGGCCTACGTCCTCGGGGCGCTGACAGCGCTGCCGCTGGCGGCGCGCCGGCGGTTTCCGCTCGCCGTCTTCTGGGTGGTGATGTGCGCGACGCTGGCCGGTCCTGACTACACGACCAGGTTCACCCTCGTGGTGTGCCTCATCGCCGCCTGCAGTGCCCTCGTCCACAGCCGCAACCTGACGTCCACGATGGGCAGTTTCGCGCTCGCGGCGGTGCTCGCCGCCACCTTCGACCGGACCACCGACCCCGCACTGCCGTTCTGGTCGGGCCGGCTCTTCGTCCTGCTGGTCGTCGCGCTGATCGCGAGCGTGGTCCGTTACTGGCAGCTGCGGCTCAGAGCCACCCAGCTGCGGTTCGCCGAACTGCAGGTGGCACAGGAGAAGGCGATGCGCGAGGCCATCGACGAGGAGCGCTCCCGGATCGCCCGCGAACTGCACGATGTGGTGACCCACAACGTCAGCGTGATGGTGATCCAGGCCGGGGCGGCGCGCAAGGTCATGGACACGGCGCCCGAGCAGTCGAAGGAGGCCCTGCTCGCGGTCGAGGCGAGCGGCCGGGCCGCGATGAGTGAACTGCGCCATGTCATGGGCCTCATCGCGGCCTCGGGCACCGGACACTCGGAAAGCACCGGCGACGCGCTCGAACCCCAGCCGGGACTCGACCAGTTGGACGACCTCGTCCGACGTGTCCGCGCCGCCGGGCTGCCGGTGACCGTCGCCCTGTCTCCCCCGCCGGAGCCGCTGCCACCCGGCGTCGATCTGACCGCCTACCGCGTCGTCCAGGAGGCGCTGACCAACACCATGAAGCACGCCGCCGGCTCGACGGCGTCCGTCACCATAGGCCACGACGACGCGTGGCTGGAGATCGAGGTCACCGACACCGGCGGCACGCAGGGGACGTACGCGCAGGGCGGCAACGGGCGCGGGCTGATCGGTCTGCGGGAGCGGCTCGCGGTCTATGGCGGAACGCTCGTGGCAGGGCGCAGAATCGGCGGCGGATACAAGATCGAGGCCCGAGTCCCGTGGAGAGCCGTATGAGCGCGTGGAGAGCCCTATGAGCCAGCAGCCCCTGCGTGCCGTCATCGCCGACGACCAGGCACTGGTGCGCACCGGGTTCCGGATGATCCTCGCCGCCGACGGCATCGAGGTGGTGGCCGAGGCGGCCAACGGCGCCGAAGCGATCTCGGCCGTCCGGCGCACCCGGCCCGACGTCGTGCTGATGGACATCCGGATGCCGCAGATGGACGGCCTCGAAGCCACCCGGCAGATCCTGGGCGACGGCGCGGCCGGCACCCGCATCCTCATCCTGACCACGTACGACCTCGACCACTACGTCTACGCCGCGCTCACCGCGGGCGCCAGCGGCTTCCTGCTCAAGGACGTGTCTCCCGAGCATCTGGTGGCCTCGGTACGCCTGGTGCAGTCCGGCGACGCGCTGCTCGCACCGACGATCACCCGCCGGCTGATCGAGCGTTTCGCCCACCGCGACGAGGTCAGGTCCGCCGTCCACCGCGACCTGTCAGGGCTCACACCACGCGAGCTCGAAGTGCTGCGCCTGCTCGCCACCGGCCTGAGCAACGCCGAGCTCGCCGAGCGGCTGACCCTCAGCGCGACCACGGTCAAGACGCATGTCGCGCGCATCCTGTCGAAACTCGGGCTGCGCGACCGGGTCCAGGCCGTCGTCCTCGCCTACGAGACCGGCCTGATCTCCCCGGGCGCGGCAACCCCATGAGGTTGCGTCCTGCGGAGTGATGACGGCGCGGCCGGCCTCCGCTGCAACGGAGCCCGGCAGTTCCCCTGTTGACGAGTGGCAACGGCCGGGGTCAGCCATGAAAACGACCGCTATCGGCCTTCGGCACCGACTCGGGTGCCGCACAAGGCTTTGATCCGGTGGACCCGGATTCAGCGCGGTCTCATCAACAATGTCAGCAGATCATTTTGCTTCGCGCAAGCCCTTAACCCCATGGATGCCGCGGTCGAGCAGGTCGGCCGATATGCGACACGAATGCCCATCACCCCCTGCGACCAGCCCTGTTGACGATTCGATCTACGAACCGCGGCAATGAATGGCCGAAACACCCCCCTCCTCGCCCGGGGATCAGCGTCAATTCGCGATATCCGGTGGACGGCCCTTTCCCCGGCGCCCCATTCTTCTGAGAAGCCCTACGGGCGGAAGGCTGCAACCCTCCGTCCGATGTATTCAGGGCCGACGAGTGGCAACGAGCCAGGGAGGTACCCGCCGAGTGCCCATACACAGGCACACTGACCAACCCACCTGCGAACACCACCACCAGCCCCACCGCGGATTCCGGCTGCGAGGAGCACTCGTCCTGCTGCTCGCCGTCGCCATCCTCGGCGCCGAGCTGGCACCCCGCATCCACCTCGACATCGCCTTCCCGGCACCGACCCTGCCGGTACTACAGGGGCGGTTGGAGAGCTCGTAGGCGTCGTTGCGCGTAGTGGATCCGTTTGCTGATGGTTTGGTGGGTTCTGCGCCACATGGATTGGGCGAAGACGAGCGCGGAGGGGTGGCGCAC
>NZ_JAPVLS010000198.1:0-4654 GCF_027158125.1 Streptomyces sp. H39-C1 | reverse complement strand
GCCACCGAACTCGCGACAACCCAACTCAACGCCCGCGCCAAACCCTGGATCTGGGGCAGACCCGCCCCACCCACCCGACACCTACGCCGACGCTACGTCTACTGCCTTTGAGGAATTCAGCACTAGGGGCAGACTGCGTCGCTCTCGTCGAGGTCGGAGCAGGTGACGCAGCTCTGGTCGCCTTCCCCAGCGGAGGGCATCGCGCTGCCCTTCACGGAGAGGGTCGACAGTGCCGTTGAACCCTTCCGTCCGTGTCGTGTCAGCCTCCGGACTCGCTGCAGAGCCGGGGCTGTTACCGGGGGTCCTCGGGGGCCAGGTCGGGGCGCAGCCGGTGCCACGAGGGATGGCGGAGATTGCCGGCCTGTGTGCGGGCGGCATACGTGACCTCCTCAACTAAGAGCGGCAGCACCCAGTTGACGCCAGCCACGCGGGTGGCTGGCGTGACGGCGGTAGCCCGCGCTTTGAACTCTGGAACAGCGCTGGTCCAGGTGACGGTGCCGCAGAGTGGCGTCGCTGAGGGTCTGGCCCTGGGGTCGCTGGCGTCGTTGCCGGGCTTGGTGGCGAGGCTGTGGGAGTCCGTGTTCAACGGGCAGCAGCGCCACGGCGTCGCCTTCCGCGCCGCTGCTGTCGTCCCGGGTACGACGCCGATCCGCTGCGGCCGGAAGATTTACAGTTCGCGCTCTGCACACAGGGCGCGCCAGAGGTCTGCATCACGACTTGGTACGGGGCCAGGCACGGACCCGCCCCCTGGGGCCAAGATCGGCTCATGACGAAGTGGCTGTTGCCAATCTTCACGGCACTACTCGGGTACGGGGGCCACTGGGCCCAAACAGCGCTCGGCCGACGCCACAAGCGCATGGACGCTGACGAGGAGCGCGTCGGGAGGATGCGCTCCAAGCTGTTGGGAATCCGGGACCTGACGGCCGACGACGCGGATGTTCAAGGTAGGAGCCTCGCCGCGCAGCTGCTGCCCGATGCGGAGCTACTTAGGAACAAGAAGCTACGCCAACGCGTGACAGAGGCCCTAATTGCCATCTGCATGTGGACCGCAGCGGGCCATGACGGCCGCATCTCGACATGGCGCCTGGCATGGATTCAGGACGCTATCGACTGCTGTCACGCCACGCTGCGCGGGGGACGGCTACCCAGAGACGGAACTCTGGTGCAGATGGCGCTCTTCGATGCCAGCCAGGTCGCGGAGCGGAACAGTAGTCGCCTCAACGAGCGACTGGCCAGCCATATGAACCAGCCGGCTCTGGTGGCCCGGCAGCAAGCCTTTCTGAAGTGGCAGGCGACGCAGCGCCCGTGGTGGCTGCGCACGCCCCGCATGTGGGTCAGGCTGATTCGTTCGTAATTCGAGAGGGGCGGCAGGGCTCGAGCCTGCCCCGCGCGGTCATACGCCCGAGTGCCGCACTGAGAAGGACCGGGCTGTCAGTACCTCTCCATACGATGTCGTCCAACTGTGCGACAAGGGGGTGGATGTGGCAGTCACAAAGCAGGAAGTGTTGAGTAGGAATCGGGGGAGCCAGCCGCTCTGGGTGTGGGTCATGGTCCTGACCGCCCATGGCGGTCGCTGCGTGTACTGCGACGAGAGACCGTCGGAGACCCTGGAGCACGAAGTGCCTATGGCGAGCGAGGCCGGGCGGGACATCTGGTGGAACCTCGTTCCCGCCTGCGACCGGTGCAACGGTTGGAAGCAGAAGAAGAGTTCAGTCGAGTGGGTGCGCGACATGAAGCTGCACTACGCCCACCCGAAGGCCGGCTTCTGCCGTAACCCACTTCCGCTTTCTGTCGTAGAGGGGGTCAAGGACCGCATAGCCCAGGTGCAGCGCGAGATACAGGACGCCCCCCGGCGCACATGGTTCGAACGTCACTACGGACGGGAGGGGACGCCGCGACTTCGGCGCGAGAAGCACGAGGTAGTCACGCGGTGCGTGGAGAAACTGGAGCGTTACCCCTATCCGCCGTGGGAGTCGCTGGAAAGCGGGCACTCGGAGACGGTCTGTATGCGCGTCCTGTGCTGCGGATACCACCAGAAGGACAGCACCATGGAGTTCGTGACGTTGCCCAAGGCTGATCGCGAAGACCTAGTGCGGATGGCGTACGCGAAGGGGCTGTGGGTCGGAGACCTGCTCGGCGCTCTGGTGAGGTCGGCGCTCGAAGAGTGGCGCCAGTCTCAGCTTGCCGACGACGGAAAAGCGGCAGGGGCACCTTGCCGGGCGCCACAGAGCGCTGCCCACTGACGAACCGAGGGGGCGGCATAGCCGCCCTCGGTCTCGCTGGGCAGCGGTGAGGCCCGCCTCGCTACGTCGTAGCGGACCCTGTTTTCGGGGGCAGCACACTAGCTGGGCCCGGGCGCATCAACGACACGGCCTCGGGTTCGTCATCGTTTGCCACCGGTCGCAGTCTGCCGTTGGCGGATTGCTTACGCGGTGCGACGCGGACGTGTCCGGTGAGGGGTCGCTCTCCCTGCCGCACACTGGCCGGCCCTGAGCAGCCTTGTTAGCGGCGATGCTACTCGTCCTGGCGTTCCGCCGGAGCCGGTTTGCGGTGCCTGCCGGAGCCCTCACCCATCGCGGGCCGGTCCCACTCCGTGGGGCGTTCGTCAAGCGGCTCCGGCACGAAGAGCAGGGCCTTCGCGGCGGCCAGGTCGACTGCCACCGTCACGGGCACCCACTGATAGCCATCCCACTGCTCAATGACTCGCTCAGCAGTGGGGTTGACGTGAAAGGCACGTTCCGGCCCCGGCGCCAGGGTGCGAGCACGCAACCGGCCCAACTTCCGAGCCTGGTCCGCCGCGCGCCGCTGCGCCCAGCTTTCCAGAGGTTCTTCGTTCACCGTTTCATCATGGCGCAGCCGCTCTCGAACACGCCACCCGCACACCAGCCCGGACCACTCAGAAGCCCCAGCCTCCTGAGACCCCCCGCCGAGCAGTAACGATTCCGGGTCCTGGCCCGCTTCCTTAGATGTGAGGTACTCGGATCCAATCGGGTGAGATCACGACGGGGCACCCGTCGTCCGAGTGCCGAGTTCAGTCGCCGCCGTCGAGCTGCCCCGCCCGGCTGCCGAACGGCTCCCGACGCCGACGCCCCTCCCCCGGTGGCGTCGGCCGCCGGCGTGATCCCCCGGTCACGCCGGACCAGGCGCACCGTGCAGCGCGCGACGCAAACCCCCTCGCGCTGTACGGTGCGCCTCATGCCGTCCCCTGCCCTGCCCCCGCGTTCGCGGCCCACCTTGACGGTCGAGCAGGGGTAACGACCTTGGGGGCAATGGCATCGGGTCCTGCCGAGTCGTGATGTTGTGCGATGTTCTGGGTGGATATCTCGGTGTCACCGTCGATGGTGGCAATCTCGGGCGGCCGAACAGGGTGCTGATGGCATCCTGTTGTCTGGCCGCGCCAGGTCGGGGGGAAGATAGTCGCGTGGCCATCGACCTGCAGATTTTCGCGGATTACTGCCAGATCCATGTCTTGGACGAGGGCTCAGATAGTGATCTCGGTGAGGTATGGACAGAGGAAGCTCTAATCGACCGACTCGGTGTAGCCCACGATGCACTGGTCATCGGGACTGAGGTCAATGTCGGTGTCGCGGTCAAGGTGGATCTTCTGCGTGGCGAGCCGGACGATGACAGCAGCGAATTCGATCACGTCGTCGAGGCGAGCCTCCACGTCCCCTCGGGGCGCCTGGTGGTGATGGGCTGCACCGACTACTTGCCGGAAGCTCCGCGCTTCGAAGCCCCCGCCGGATGGATCCGAGTCCGGGCATCACGCCGAAACCTGGCCAATGCATTCCGCGCGGACATCGAATCCGATGAGTCTTCCGAGACCATCGAGCAACTGCGGCTGCAAGCGTGGGCAGCACCGCCGACCGCCCCGCAGATCTTTAAACGATGGTCTCAGCCAGCAGCGTAAAGTCGCCGCCCAACGCGTGACGTGGGAAGAGCCGTGCGGGTTGGGTGAGTTGTGAAGCTCACCTGGGCCCGTGCGGCCTGTTCCCATCCGGCCCTGTCCGGAGTCTCTCGCGCACACTTCGGCGAGTTGCTCGAAGAGCTCGCGCCGCGATGGGCTGCGGCCCGGGAGTCCACGCTGCGCGAGCGGCGCGGCGGGGAACGCCTGCGGGCCGCGGGTGCCGGACGCAAGCAGAAACTGGTCTTCGTCGACCGACTGCTGGTCACCCTGGTCTGTCTGCGGCTGGGGCTGCCGCACGCCGCCCTGGCCGAGCTGTACGGGGTGGACCGCTCCATCGTCTCCGACGCGATCCGCGAGGTCCGTCCGCTGCTGGCGCCCCGTGGCTTCGCCGTGCCCGACCGGCCCGGGGTACGGCTGCGCACGCTGGAGGACGTGTTCGCCTACGCCGACGTAGAGGACGTTGGACTGCGGATCGACGGCACCGAGGTGCAGGTTCGCCGACCGCGCGCGGGACGCCCCGGACGTAAGGCGTTCATCTCCGGAAAGAAGAGGCAGAACACCATTAAGACCACCACCTTCAGCGACGACCAAGGCCGCACCTTGTTCAGCGGCGTGGTCCGGCCCAGGGCTTGATCAAGTTCCTTAGGTGACCGGTTCGTTGGTGATGCCCAGGATGGGGAGTGCTCGTTGGGGTTCGTCGCGGATCGCCCGGGTGGTCTTGGCGATGTTGTCGGCTCCGAGGGTTTT
>NZ_JAPVLS010000197.1:0-4698 GCF_027158125.1 Streptomyces sp. H39-C1 | reverse complement strand
AACCCACCGCATGTACCGCCCCGCGTCAGCGAACCAAACCACCACACCCACCGCTACCAGCACAAAGACCAGCATCTGACGTGCCGTCACTGACACCACCCCACTGACACCAAAGCGGCACATCGCATAGAGGCGCTGCCGGACGGGACGGAGGTGCGACTTGGCGTGTGGATCATGAACCAGAAAGGCAGACGCACCAAGCTGGGAGCCGACAAGCTCACCGCACTCGCCAACCTCGGACTGGCATGGGCGTGAGAGTGGTCAGCGCGGGGTGCCAGGCAGACTCGTGCTGACCCCCGGCCTAGCCTCCGCACCCCGGTTTACCTTCCCGGTAGGGCACGTCGTCCGAGGCCCGATGGCGTTCACGAAGCCGCGGTTGCCGTCGGTAGACCTCTTGGTCTCGCGGCGAAAATTTTCGACCTCCCGGTAGCTGAACCACGGAGGTCCTGGTCGAGCTTGTGGAGGATTTGGATAGGAGTCTCTCCCGTGCGCTTAGCATGATAGACCAGAGCCAATAACATACTAATTGGTCATCTCTCTGCAAAGTTGGCCTCTTTACACGCAGGAGTCACAGGTTGCCAGTGTTACAGCGGTGGCGTCAGTCGGGTGAACGTGGAGAACATCCCCGATATCGCAAGTCGGTCCGCTGGTGGATTGCCGAACGATCCACTCACGCTCTCTTGCTGATGACCCTTGCCGCGCTGGCTGGGACGGCAGTAGTCATCACAGCAGTGTGGACGCTGACAGCGCAGTCGACACTCTCTATGGCCGAGCGGTTTAGCGACGCGGGGCAGTTGTTGAATCTGGGCCTTGCAACACTGCGGGCCTGTTCAGGAACGGACAGCCTTGTTCCGGAACAGGACAGCAGCGCGCACCAGCTGTTGGCCACGATCACCTCAATCACCGGCGCTTTGGTCCCCGCAGGGCTTCTGAGCATCGTACTGATCAAAATGTTCGCGTTGCAGCCCTTCGTCTGGCGAGAGCGGGCCAGTATCTCGGGCGCCCGGACCGCGCACTTTCGCAACTACGCACAGCAGCACGCAACCAGCGACAACTCGATCATCGCAGTACGGTTCTACAACCGCTTTGACAACCTGTCAGTCGTTGATCTAAGAGCACGAGTTCATTTGCGCTACCTGGAACTGCCCACCCCGCTCGATTCCAGTCTCGTCATCTACAAGAAGCGACTACAAGTGCTCAACGAGGAGGGCGTGCCAGCTGGAGAACGGTATTGGTGGGCGGTCGAGCGAGGCGCGCCCTGCACCTTATGGATACCGGTCGAGAGCCCCGTGCTTGAGCTGCCACTCGCCCGCATCCAAGGGAAGGACTTGGCTCAGTCGTACAACGTGAAGCTAGTGGTCCGGCTCACCGCGTACACGACGCATCTGGGAACCGAGGTTGCCGCCGAGAAGTGGTTCGACCTGACAACCGACGACGACTTTGAGCTCGGCCGCTTCGCTCCGGTACGGCCGGACCCAGGCAAGGACGTGTGGCTGTGGGAAGGGTGGACAGACTTCGACTCTCTACTGCCTCCTCCCTCTCCCTCTGGTGGCACGCCTGGTGAACCTACGAGTCCCGCTTCTTGAGTAGCCCAGGCCAGGTCATCCCAGTCCAGGTGTCGCTCGCCGGGAAGACGGGCGGCGTCGCTGCAACCGAAGCTGTCGCGGGCTCGTCTTGCAAATCGGAGGTGACCATGTCTGAAGCGGGCAACGGCGGTCAATACACTCGTGAGAGGCCCAGTCGAGGCCGCTGGCCTCGCGCGGCAAAAATAGCGACGTGCCTTACTACGCTTGCTGCTATTTGTTCCGCTTCGGCGGCCGTTTATTCCGCCAACGTAAGCCATGCCGCACTGACTGTAAGCCGTAAAGCAGAAAAATTGAACGCGGAAACCGCTGCGATCGAAGCCAGGAGAGATAGGAACGCATTTGCCTCAAAGGTGAATATTACTGAAGGCATCGACTTACTAAGAATGAAAATTGCCGAACGGACGGGGAAGGATGGACCCTCTTTGTATTACAACGCATTTTCGGTCGCTAACTACAATCAGGCGGAAGTAGTTCTTCGCGTCTACGTGAACATTCACAACATAGAGGAAGACTCGGGATTCACGTCGTTCGCTGACCAAACCATACCTGGATGCGAAACTGACATAATGGTTATCAACTTGAACCCCCATGCTGGAGGGACGGAGTTTACTACGACGGCTATTTTCTTCCAGGATACCGAAAAGCGATCCTGGGGTGAAACGTTGCATCCAGACTTGGCGCCTAAGACAGGCGTTGCGCTCAACGAAATAGTTCTCGCACATGGCCCCGGACAATGGGGGGCATTGACAGATAAAGACAGCTCAACCTGGATGGCATCCGAGCCGGATGGAAACCTGGATGCATCGATTGTGACCCACGATAAGGAATACTGTTCATCACCCGGTGGCTGATTTGGAAAACAACGGGTTTGTGACGGCTCCAGGTGGGAGTTCTCGAACCAGGTGCCGGAGACGCCGAAGGAGCTATTGATGCGGAAGCCCCCGCAGTTCTGGCAGGGGCGGCGTGGATCCCGCGTGGCCGGCGGAGAGTGGCAGCGGCACTACGCCGCGCTGCGGGAGCTGCTGACGGACGAGGACGACCACGCCGGTGCTACCGGGCTTCACCGTCCACGGCATGGACGTGGCAAGTGACTGGCGAAGCAGCGTCAGCACACGGTCTGGGCAGGGCTGATGAACGGGCAACGCGAACTCCTGAAGGCGGTCGGCGCGGAACGGAGAAGGCTGATCACGGCGGACGGTGGCATAGCAAAACAGGGGCGGTCTGACGGTCTCCCGTTAGGCCGCCTTCGGCACGCCCCTTCTCATGTCCACTGGAGTCGGAGGTGGGCGAGTGCGGCGAACTTTTCGGTACCAGCTTGGCGTGCGCGGCGTGCGCCCCGAGTGCTGGCACACCTACCCACAGGCTGGAACGATGACCGAAATGCCAAGCCTTGTGGGGGCGTATGAGTGGGAACGAGATCTTGCAAGCCATCGGCGTGTTAGCGAGCGTCGCGGGGGTCGCGGGAGGCTATTACGCCTGGCGGGCCCTGGATGATCCAACTGTCAAGGCATCGCAGGCTCGATTCCGGGCCGTGCGCATCGAGCTGCGGGAAAGCGTGGGCCGCCTGGCTCACATCGCAGCCGACCTGCACACCGACGCGGCCCCTGCACTGGAGCGGATCGGAAGCAGCGCTCTGCTGGCTGACGCGACGATGCGACCAGCTTCTCCTCTACCCATCAGCCGTATCCGCCTTGTCTGGGCGGACAGCGAACCCCCGGAAGACCGCGCCCTGACCGCAGCAGCACGACGAGTCCTGCCCAAGCGCACCCGGTGGAGCAGGTACACAGGCTACGCAGAAGCCCTTGAGAGCCTCATGCGCCCTGCGCTGTTCGACAACCGGCCTGCGTTCCGCCTGCTCGAAGCGGACTGGCGCCACGCAGACGGCCCGCTGTTGACGTTCGGCCGTGGCAGGTACTTCGACCTCGTGGACCAGGGCGAGGCCATGACCCACGAGTTGGCCCAGGCCGCCGGCCGCACGGCGGCAGCGCCGGCCTGGCGCAGAATGCCTCTGCACGCGTTGCTGAAGTCCGATCCCCTGTCCCTGTCACGCCGCGTCGTGATCCCCTCGATCGGCACTCTCACCGTCAGACGGACGGCCGCAGGGCAGGGCACGTTCTTCCTCCTCTACCGCAGCCCCGGCCAAAGCGCGCACGGTGAGGGCACTTACAGCGTCATCCCCGGAGGCATCTTCCAGCCCGCATCGCTATCGCCCGTGGGCTATCTACGGGATCTGAACCTGTGGCACAACATCATGCGCGAGTACAACGAGGAGATGCTCGGCGCCGCGGAGGCAACCGGCGAAGGCGGAGTGGAAGTCGACTACACCCGCTCCCCATACTCCGATTTTGAGCATGCGCTGTCCCACGGCCACCTGCGCGTGTGGTGCTTCGGGATGGGCGTGGAAGCCCAAAATCTGGTGCCCTGTCTGCTGACCATCGCAGTCTTCAACGCCGACGTCTTCGACACGATCTTCACAACGATCGTCGACAGCAACGACGAAGGCATCCTCGTCAGCGGCCCGCGTAGCACCGCCGTCACCGGTCTTCCCCTGGAAGAGGGCGAAGTTCGCCACGTGCTCGCCTCACCCCAACTCGCTCCCATCGCCGCCGCGCTCCTGCACCTCGCCCTACAACACCGAACGTTGCTGCTCGGTGACAACAACTGATCCCCGAATCCCCCTTTGGCCAGTAACGGCACCGCCCGGACAGACCGGGAACCTGCATCCGGCTACGACGGCCTCCGCCCAGCGCTGCTCCACTGCGGCTCCGACGCGTCCTGGCCGTGCGGACCAGCACTCTCCCTGACAGTGCCACCACGCTGGCACACCCATCAACGCCTCTGGTACCGACGGTGACAACATACGGAACCGACACGGAGGTGAGATGCCTGTGAAGTTCGGCTTCTGACTCACGAACGCGAAAACGCGACGCACGAAGCTCAGTCCCGTACAGCTCGCTCGCCGCGCTCGGACTCGAATGGACCGCCTAGTACTGCAACCGCATGTGGGGGTGGTGGCCTCGGCGTTGGTAGTGGCATCTGCGGGCGCGGGCTTGGCTGCGGCGTCGGAAGCGTGACCAGTGCAGATGATGGTCGTTGTCCAGGTGTCGGGGCG
>NZ_JAPVLS010000196.1:0-4805 GCF_027158125.1 Streptomyces sp. H39-C1 | reverse complement strand
CGGGCATGCAACTCTTCTACGCCCTCGGACCACGACTCGACCTGCTCCACCGTCAACGATTCGTCACACAGTCGGACCAACGAGCCACACCGCCAACAGTCACACCACATGCGGTTGCAGTACTAATTGGCGAGGTTGGCGACGTAGGAGCCGCTCACGGTCCAGGGCGTCAGTTCGATGCCGAAGCCGCTGTGCTCGCCGTCCTGGGTGTGGACGAGCTTGCCGGACAGGTGGACGGTGTCTCCGGTGCGGAACGCGCCGGTGTAAGCGCCCAGGTACGAGCGCATATGGGTGATCCTTCGGGCGAAGGAGTCCGGCTCGTCGATGGTCGAGCTGAGGATGGTCTTGACCTTGATTCCGTACACCGCCGGCGTGGTCAGTCCTTCTGTGTGGTCGGTGATCTTCGCAAGGAGCGAGATCTCGCCGATCTCCTTGGAGGAGACCCGGGAAAAGGTCTTGTCGCGATCGGCTCGGATGGGCTCGCAGTTGATGTGCGCGCCGGTGTTGGCCGTCAGCCCTTGGAGCTTGCGTCGCTCCTGCTTGATGAGGGCGTCGAACGAGCTCCCTTCCATGTACTTCGCCCGCCGTATGTACAGCCGTGTGAGGTCGTCCCCGTCGTACGGCCGGATCAGCTCGGGTTGCTTGAACAGTTCCTGTGCGGCCTCGTAGCCCTCCGGCCCGTAGCAGACGAGGTCGATGTCCGAGCGCTCGTTGAAGCAGCCGACGAGGAAGGAACCGGTGACGCCGACGAGTCCCTGTGCGCCGTTCGAGACGACCCACTCGGTGATCGCCAGGAGGTCCTTGCCAGCGGGATTGCCAGCCACGGGGCCAGGTTCTTCGTGGATAGTCATGAGGGCCTGACGGCAGGAGTAGTGGACCGCGATGTCGTCGCGGGGGATGCCGGTGATCACGCATCCGAGGGTGTCGGAATAGACGTAGCACTCCGGCCTGCCAGCCAGGATGCCGAAGGACTTCGACACGACGCTGTTCTGCCGGTAGGTCTGGCCGAACAGCCGTCGGTCGCCCTTGTCGTCCGGGTGGTACTTGACATAGCCGAGGTAGTGGCTGCCGGGATGGCTGTCGCCGATGACCTTGAACACGACGCCATGGTGGTCCATGAGGTAGTCGCGGTCTCGAACGGCAGGAACGGATCTACCGGTGCTCAGCGGTAAACCGGCCCAGTGTGGGGAAGGCGTCGGTGTCGATCGTGCCGGACGACTCATACTGATCAAGTCCCATCGAGAAGAGGGCGCGGCGGTACTGCCACTTGATGTGCTTGTCGTGCCGTGCCGGATCGGTCGGCCGCATGAGGGCGAGGAAGAAGAAGCACTTGACGAGCAGGAAGTCACCCAGGTACTCGCTCACCCGCTGATCGACCAGGGTGATGGTGGTCTCGTCGAGTGCGCCGACATACGCGTCCCGCTGTTCGGGCCCGATGGTGTAGCCCTTGCCGCCGCCTTTGAAGGCCACGATGTCGAGCGCGGGGTACACGTCGTAGCCGAGCGGGATGGGTCCGTGGTGCTGCCAGTCGATGACGCCGGCCGCCAGGACATTGGGAAGACCGTAGTCCAGGTGCCCGTGAACGACCGGGAGCAGCGCCATCCGGTCGAGGGCTCGCTTCACCATGTCGTGGACCCGAGGCGTGTCGAAGTCCGGATTCTCGTCGAAGACGTCCTTGGCGAAGGCGGCCTTCTCGAACCAGGGCACAGAGGGCAGGGGGTGCCTGGCCTGGGCCTGCAGAAGCTTGGACGAGAGGGACGCCGCCGCTTTGATTACGTGGTCGCTGACCTGTCCGTCGCGCAGGGCGTCAGCGAGGGCCTCCTCGTGCAGCGAGGCGTTCCCGAGGGAACGCTCGATGACGAAGTAGCTGCCGCTCTTCGAGCCGCTGTCGACGATCTCCGGGACCGGATAGCCGAGGCTGGCAGCGAGTCTCTGGAACTCGATCTCCTCCCGCAGGTCATCGCCGCCGGTTCGCCTGTAGAGCAGCCCGTCCGTGGACCTCCACACCGCGCCTTGAGTGGCCGTTCTGTCTTTCATGAATTCCCAGTCGTTCATTCATCCATCCTTCCGGAGAGGGGAGTTCAGATAGGGCATGCGCGGCTGAAAGCAGGCGGGTCGCGCGAGGCGGGTGATCACGGCAGCCCGGCGCTCCGAGCGGGACTGCGTGGACGCTGTGACGGTTGGGACGGCCAGCTCGGCCCAGACCTTTTTGCCGAGGATGGTCGGCTCCGCGCCCCAGCTCTTGGACAGGCCCTCGATCAGCAGCATGCCTCGCCCGCTGGTCAGATTGCTGTTGCCGAAGTTCGCGGCTCCGGTCGGCATTCTGCGCGACGGATCGTAGACCTCGATCACTACTCGGTCGCCGTCCGGGGAAAGCTTGAGCCCCGCCAGCAACCGCCCAGGGGCATGGATCACCGCGTTGGCAACGAGTTCGCCGGCAACCAGGCCGATGTCGTCCAGGCTGTCCCCGGTGACACCCCATGACTTGGCGATATCGACGAGGGCCCTCCGTGCAGCCGGGATGCCGTTCCGCTGGGTGCCGCGGAAGACGATGTGGAAGGACATCGGCGCTCCTCCTTAACCGCTCCGTAGAGCCGCACCTGCCGGAAGACACGGATGGGCGTTCGGCAGGCGAGAGTCGGGACTGCGAGCTCCAGGTGTGTGAGCCGCTGATGAACAGACAACTCCCCATCAGGAGACTGCGGTTAGGCCATGCGCCGGGTGTGCATGATCCATGCAGATCGTGCATATAACGTTGTCCTGGTGTGGCTACGCTCGGTTTGCCAGGCAGGATCAGCATTGGCAGGAGAAGCCATGTCGCGGACGGCCAAGGGACACTCCGCAGCGAGCGGGATCGGTGAAGTGATCCGCCGCACAAGAGTGCTGAGCGGCCGGTCGCAAGAGGATGTGGCCACCGAACTGGGCTACCACCAGTCGAAGATCAGTCGGCTTGAGAGCGGCAAAGGGACGCAGGACGCCGTCGTTCTGCGGGCTGTCGCAGCCGTGCTGGACATCCCACTGGGGAGCCTCGGCCTGTCCTCCTACACCAGTGCGGACAGCAGGGCGGACGACATGCATCGTCGGAACTTCCTGGCCGCGAGCGTCGTCGCGCTCGCGGCCCCAGCGACTTCTCCCAGCGTAGGCATCGAGCTCGTGCAGGCACTGCTGCCTGGAGCAGTTCCAGCCAGCGCTCCCCCTTTGTCCCCAGCTGTGCTCGCGATCCGGCTCTCCCGGGTCCGCAGGCTGTTCTATGCCTGCCGGTATGCCGAGCTGGAGGCAGCGTTACCGTCGCTGATCGCTGACCTTCGCCAAGCCCAGGACGTTGCCCACGACGGCGACCCGGTACTGGCTGGCCTGCTCGCGACGACCTACCAGACCGCGGTGAGCCTGCTCCTCAAATTGGGCGATCACGGCAATGCCTGGCTCGCGGTCGGCCGGGCCATGGCCGAGGCTGAGAGGAGCGGCGACCCGGTCGTCATGGCCTCCAGCGTCCGTGTCCAGGCACACGTGCTCGCCCGAGATCGCCACACCAAACCGGCTATCACGTTGATCCGCCATACCGCCGATCAGCTCACAGGAAGCTACGACCAACGATCTCCCGGCTACCTCGCAGCGCTCGGGCTCATGCTCCTTCGTGGCGTGACGGCCGCGAGCGCGGGCGGAGACCGCGCTACCTCAGCGGAATTCCTCGCTGAGGCAGAGGAGGTGGCTCGGTATGTCGGGCTCGATTCCCCCGATGCCTGGGCGAATTTCAGCCAGACCAATGTCGCGCTCCATGCAGTCAGCGCTTCTGTCATCCTGGGCGACGCGGGTGCGGCACTGGAAGCGGCTCAGTCCTTGATGCGCCGCCGCATCCCCGTCCCCGAACGCCGGGCAGCCCTCTGGGTGGAGGCTGCACGGGCATACAGCCAGCAAGGCAAACTGGCAGAAGGATACAAAGCGCTGAGAATCGCGGAGAGCTGTGCGTCGGAGGACATCCGTCGACGCCCTGCCGTGCTGGAGCTGGCCGGTGACATGGCGGCCCGTGACCGGCGCGGTGCTGTCCCCGAGCTTCGCCATTTCTGCCAGGAGTTGGGAGTCCAGGTTTGACCGATCAGAGCGAGCCGTTCCTCTACGTCGTTGTCTGCGCCTCAGGCGTCGCGGACGACGTGGGCACGCTCATCACCGCCGCTCACGACGAAGGCTGGAAAGTCGGCGTCGTGGCTACCCCCAGCGCGCTCGGCTTCTTCGATCAGGAAGCCGTCGAGGCACAGACCGGGTACCCCATCCGTTCAGCCTGGCGCACGCCCAGTGGTCCCCACCCGCTGCCACCAGCGGATGCCATCGCGGTTGCGCCGGCGACGTTCAACACCATCAACAAGTGGGCCGCCGGGATCTCGGACACCCTTGCGCTCGGCATCCTCTGCGAGGCACACGGTCTCGGAATTCCCACTGCTGTACAGCCGTACCTCAACACCGCACAGGCCGCCCACCCGGCGTATGACGAGAGCCTGGCCCGGCTTCGCTCGATGGGCGTGCTGATCGGCGACTACGTGCCCCACAAGCCCAAAGCGGGCGGAGGCCGGGACAACTACAATTGGACCTGCGTCCTCGACCTGCTCCGCCCAGTCGCGTGGCCAGGTAAGGGACAGGAATAGGGCGGAGGATTCCCCGATACATAACCTGTGGGCGCTCTCCTCCAGGGCTTGATCAAGTTCCTTAGGTGACCGGTTCGTTGGTGATGCCCAGGATGGGGAGTGCTCGTTGGGGTTCGTCGCGGATCGCCCGGGTGGTCTTGGCGATGTTGTCGGCTCCGAGGGTTTTCA
>NZ_JAPVLS010000195.1:0-4834 GCF_027158125.1 Streptomyces sp. H39-C1 | reverse complement strand
GATCCACGAAGACCAGACCCTGCGCATCGAGCGCATCCACGACGCCCCCGCCCACGAGACCGCCTGGACCGTCGCTGCATACGAGACACCGGTCTCGGACCGCATGTGGATTCTCACCGCAACCGGTACCACCCCCATCCCCGTGCTGCACGAGCTACTGGAGCACCTCGCCAACGGAGACGGCTGGGACACAGCCGTCGGCACCCCAGTGAACGAAAAGACCGTCACCGCCGCCACGCAGCCCCTCGCAGAGGCCGGGTGGAAGCACACCGTGGACGGACGCTGGATCCGCTGGACGTCCCCCACCGCACACGCGGGAGTCCAGTTCGATGCGTTCGCCGCCCAGCACCCGACCCGAAACCTCGCCACCTGGACCATCTGGGCCGGCCCAAACCCCGACCGCCCCACCTGGACACTCACCGCGTCCCCGCGCACCCCCAGCGCCCTGCTGGCCGACCTCACCGAGAACCTCGCGCACGGAACCGGCACCCGCTCCCTGCCGGCCACGGGTCGCGAACGCAGGACGAGCCCCGACACCATGCCCCCTGCCATTCCGGTGGTCGTAGCCGGCCCCACAGCCAGCCGTACCCGCTGACGGAGCACCCCTGGAAGGGGTGAACGTTCTCAGCCGGCTTGGGGCAGCAAGAAGAGCCTCTCAGTGGAGTTGGTCGAGCCACCGCTGGTCGGCGAAGTGGCCGCGGACTTGTCTCTGGACTCGTCGGGAGGGTGGAGGCATCCCGTGCGCTGGCTGCGGATTCAAGCAGATCTCGCGCCCATTCAACGTCCCCGTGTTCGGCAACATCGAAGATTCCGCAGATGGGTAAAACTCAGGTGGTTGGATGAGTTCCTGGGTCGAAGTCGTACAGATAGAGGCCAAGCTCTCCTACCGCCGCCAGGCCACGGTTGTTCGGTGTCCACTGCATTGCCCGCAGTTTTCCCTCGGTTCGCATGGCGGTGGCCGAATGCCCTGACAGGGGATCCCAGATCCGCACCGTGGCGTCCTCGCTGCCGCTGGCAAGCCAGGCCCCATCGGGAGAGATCGCCACAGCCGTCACCCGGCCCTCGTGGCCGGTCAGGGTGATGGTGTTCCGCCCAGTGGCTGCATCCCAGATCCGCACCGTGCCGTCCTCACTGCCGCTGGCAAGCCAGGCCCCATCGGGAGAGATCGCCACAGCCGTCACCCGGCCCTCGTGGCCGGTCAGGGTGGCGGTGTTCCGCCCAGTGGCTGCATCCCAGATCCGCACCGTGCCGTCCTCACTGCCGCTGGCAAGCCACGCCCCATCGGGAGAGATCGCCACAGCCGTCACCCGGCCCTCGTGGCCGGTCAGGGTGGCGGTGTTCCGCCCAGTGGCTGCATCCCAGATCCGCACCGTGCCGTCCTCGCTGCTGGCAGCGAGCCAGGTCCCGTCCGAAGAGATCGCCACCGAGTCCACCCAATAGGCGTGTCCGGCATGAGTGATGGTGTTCTGCCCGGTGGCCACGTCCCAGATCCGCACCGAGTGGTCGTTGCTGCCGGTGGCGAGCCAGGTCCCGTCCGAAGAGATCGCCACTGCGGTCACCATGCGGGTGTGGCCAGTCAGAGTGACGGTGTTCTGCCCGGTGGCCACGTTCCAGATCCGCACCGTGCGGTTGTTACTGCCGGTGGCGAGCCACGTCCCGTCCGGAGAGATCGCCACCGCGTAAACCGAGCCGGTGTGGACGGTCTGGTTGGTGGTGCTCTGCCCGGTGGCTGCATCCCAGATCCGCACCGTGCCGTCCTCGTTGCCGGTGGCGAGCCAGGTCCCGACCCTCGGGACCGCCACCGCGTACACGGAGCCGGTTGGGCCGGTCAGGGTGGTGGTGTTCCGCCCGGTGGCTGCATCCCAGATCCGCACCGTGCTGTCGTCGCTGCCGGTGGCGAGCCAGGCCCCGTCGGCGGAGATCGCCACCGAGTTCACTATGCCGTTGTGGACGTTCAGGGTGGTGGTGTTCTGCCCGGTGGTCACGTCCCAGATCCGCACCGTGCGGTTGTTACTGCCGGTGGCGAGCCACGTCCCATCTGGGGATACCGCCACCGCGTACACCGAGCCGGTTGGGCCGGTCAGGGTGGCGGTGTTCTGCCCGGTGGCCACGTCCCAGAGCCGCACCGTGCGGTCGTTGCTGCCGGTGGCGAGCCACATCCCGTCCGGGGAGATCGCCACTGCGGTCACCATGCGAGTGTGGCCGGTCAGGGTGGTGGTGTTCTGCCCGGTGGCTGCATCCCAGATCCGCACCGCGCCGTCCTCGCTGCCGGCGGCGAGCCAGGTCCCGTCCGGAGCGATCGCCACCGCGGTCACCATGCGAGTGTGGCCGGTCAGCACGCGGATCTGTGCAGGGTCAGGCACGTCGGGCAATTGCCACCGGTTGTACAGCGCGGGGTGGCTAGACCGCCAGGCGCCCGCTTGTGATACCCAAGTGTCGTATCCGGCCAGTCGGCTACGGAGCACGCCCTCCAGAGCGTGGCCAGGAACAATCGGTGCAAGGAGATGGGCGGTCTGGGCGAGGTCAACGGCGCCCCGTCGGCATGCTGTAGTAGGGATCTGGTCCAGATCGGCCAGGGGACCAGTCACTCCGTTGCGGACCAGCCGCTGTTCGATCCAGCGTAGGTCGAGCGCAAGCACTTCCGCGTCCTGGGTGCGTTCGGCGTCTAGGAGGTGCGTGATGAGGTGGTCGGCTAGGTAACGGTCGGGGTGCTGCCACCAGGCGTGCACCGGTCCGGTACCACCACCCGGCTGCGGCTCTGCCAGGGGCAGACCAGCGGCGACAGCATCGATCAGCGCGCAACTTGCCTCGCGGAAGTGCACGTCACCCAGCCAAGACCGCAGAAGGTCACGGATGACGTCGTGCAGACGGACGCGTCCGTCTGCGGTGGGGTCCAGTTCAAGGAGGGAGAGACCGCTGAGTGCAGCGCACAGATCCCGGGACTGTTCCTGACTCAGCGAACCAGTGACGTGCCAGAGAGCGGCAATGAGGCCGACCGGGATGGATTCGTCGGCGGCGAAGATGCCCAGTTCCGTGAAGCGAGCGAACCCGCCGGCCGGTAGCAGTGCGGCGCCGGCGTCGACTGCGGCGGCCACCGCGGTCTGTCGGGCCCGCGGATCGTTCAGGTCGACGGCCACGTGGGGATCCAAGCTGGCTGGCCCATCGCGGCGCAGTTGTTCCAGGATGGTGGCCGCAGCGTCGGCGGCTGTCGGGCCAGTGGTCATGCGCCGGTGGACATAGCGGTTGGTGATACGCAGCAGCAGCGGCCAACGTCCGGTTGCTTTCAGCAGGGCGACTACGGTGGCTTCCGGTAGTCCGTCGGGCAGCCCGAACGTGAGGACTTGTCGAGCTTGGGCTGCGGACATTTCGTTGACTTTCACCGGATGGGTGCCGGTGGGAAGGAGTTCCGGCAGACGGGTAGTGATCAGTCGGCGGCAGCTAGCACCGCCGCTCAGGAACGGTGCGAGCTGTTCTGCCGTCCAGACATCGTCCAAGAGCAGCAGAGTTGCCGGGCGTACGTCGAGTAACCGGCCCAGGTGGGTGCCAGCGAGGTCCGGGTCGTCGAAGACAGCGGCGTCACCGGTGATGAACCGGGTCGCCTCGGCCACCTTCGCGGTGATCTCGGCCCGGCTGCGCACGTCCAGACCGAGGGTGATCCGGTAGATCCGCCCCCTAAATCGGCGCTGCACCCGGCGGTCGGCCCACACCATTTCTGCCAGCGTGGTCTTCCCGAAGCCCCCTGCGCCGTGCAGTCCGGCGGTGGACGTGATCCCAACCGACCGTCGCCCCCGCTGGCGGCACAATTCAGCGACCACCTGCCCTACCTGCGCCCGGTCGACGACCCACCGCGGGATCTCCGGTGGTGCGGGGGGTGGTGGGTCCTCGATGTCTCTCTGCGAACCGGCGTCATGGCGCAGCGCGTACAGGGCGACCAGAAGGGCGACCCCCAGGCCAGCTCCGAGGACGACCCAGGCGTGCTGCCGGATGTGATCGAGGGGCCCAGGCCACCGGTCCTGGCCAGTTGCCGCGTTCTCCGACAGCGACGTCACAGCGCTGACCACCGCCGTGACCACGGCCGACACAGCTAACCCCGGCCAACGACTCCTTGCCACGAGCGCCCCCACCCCACCACACACACGGTCAGGTGAGGCTACCGGCACGATCCATCGGATTAATTGCGAACGCGGCGATCCGACTTCGTCCACCAGCGGGAATACCCCGCAGGAGGAATATGTGCTCCGCACCCGCTGTGAGATCAGACCTCGCCCGGGCGACGCGCCACCGCTCGGATCCGTCAATCAGCCCGCCACCAACTGACGGTGGTTCGCCTCGAGGTCGGCGACCCACCTTTTGTCGCCCCGGGTGGGCTCTGCACGGCGTCTCTGCAAGTGCGGCGTGAGGGAGTGCCTGGCAGGGTGAAGTGACGGATCAGCATGCGCGGATCGTGGTGCACCCCGTGCTGATGGGAATCCGTGAATTCAAAGATCCCTATCAGTGCTGAACGGTGAGCGCCGGGTCACCGTTGACGGAGAACTCGTCGGTCGTGCCATCGTGCCGGACGACGTCGTGGAGTTTGCCGCTTTGGCCGGCCTGAACACCACCTGGGCGTGCCTGTACGACCCTCCCATCGTGGAGTGGCGCAGCGACGGCCCGTACACATGGAACGGGGTCTGATGCATGGTTGGGTTACAGGTGCGCTCCAGCTAACTAGTGTCCTGCGCCAGTAGTTGATCGTTAGATGCTGTGTGACTTCTACTGCTGGTGCATCGGTGCCTCGTCGGGGCCCGAAACTGGAGCCGTTACTGCTGTGTGCGGATGAGCGGGCGGTGTTGGA
>NZ_JAPVLS010000194.1:0-4870 GCF_027158125.1 Streptomyces sp. H39-C1 | reverse complement strand
GCCCCGACACCTGGACAACGACCATCATCTGCACTGGTCACGCTTCCGACGCCGCAGCCAAGCCCGCGCCCGCAGATGCCACTACCAACGCCGAGGCCACCACCCCCACATGCGGTTGCAGTATTAGCGGGTCGGAGGTGGGGGTCCAGCCGGCGGCGGCCAGGCCGTGGGTGACGTGGCGGGCGTCTCCGGGGCCGGCGAGGTGGCGGGGGCTGGTGTCGAACGGGATCTGCCAGGCGTGCGTGGAGGCGAAGGCGGCGAGCTGCCGTGCACTCACCGGCAAGCGCAGCACCCCGGTTTCGTCGCCCGAGCCTGGTCGAACAGGACCCGCAGATCGTCCAGGGCGTAGTGCAGGGTGTGCTGGTCGGTCTGCTCCCACGCGGCGTCCCGCAGCTCCGCGATCAACTCGCGGGCCCCGGCCGGCCACGGGGCATCGAGGTGACCCGCTACGGTGCGGGCGAAGGCGCGCAGGATGTCGGCGAGCTGGATGGGCAGGCCGGTGTACTCGTCGAGCAGCGGCTCGACGAGCGCGAACGCCGTTTCGGGGTCAGGCTCGTCGCGCAGATACTCGGTGAGGTGGGTCAGGGTCTCGGTCGCGCTTCGGATGGTGTCCGGGGTGAGTGCGGGCATAGGGCTCCTCGGAAGTTGTGAGTGCTGGGTCAGCGGCGAGTTCGGGTTCCGCCGGCGTGCGCGTGGGGGCGAGCCGTGGTGCGGGGCCGGTTACCTCGGGCGGTGTTGCGGGCCCAAGTGGCGGCGCGGGCGGCGGCGATCCGGGACTGCTGCCAGGCGCTGAGCTGGGAGGGCAGGACGGAGACGGACGTGGTGCGGATCTGGGTGCTCTGGGGGACGCGGCCGAGCGGGCGCATCACCGGCTCAGGGCTGGAAAGCGCGGTCGAGAAGGCTTGCACCAGATGCATCGGGGTGCTGGCGGTGAACTGGGCGGACCACCCGTTGCCTTGGCCGTCCTTCGCCTCAGCCCACCACATGGGCTGGCCGCCAGGGACCTCGTGGTACTGCAGTCGGGCGCTGCCGTCAGGACTGGTGGCGGTGTAGTGCCCACCCTCGGGACCCGTCTGCCAGTCCTGCTCCTGCAAGGGCGCCCACGCGTTGGGAGCATGCGCAGAGCGGGGAGCAGAGAGAGCGTCGGTGAGACCAGCGACGATCTCCACCGGTGTTTGCCGCCCAAGGACCGCCCACCACTCCTCCTGTTGGCCGATCGCCCTGCCGTGGATCGTCCACCCACCGGGCAGGACGTAGGGGTCGTAGGAGATACGGACAGCTCGCTCCGGGCTCTCCATGACAAGAGGGCCGCCTGTCTTGGACTTGTCCCGCCATCCCGAGGCGCGCAGGAACTCGGAGACGTGCCGCAGGTCACCGCCGCCGGCAAGCGCGCGGGGCTCGATGAGGTAGTGCTGCTGGGCCTGCTCGCCCGGCCCTCGGCTCGTCGGCTTCCGGCTCATCGGTGCCGCCGGACAACGAGCGATGCAGGGGCCGGCGGCTTGCCCGCGCCGGTGGCAGGCTGTGTGGAGACGTGCCGGAGAGCGTCCCGGTATTCCTCCAGGTCTGCGCCCGTGTTAGCGAGGTCTGTCGCGGCCCGGCCCAGGGCAAGCCACACCTCGGCCGGTAGTGCGCCGCGCTCGGCTTGGTCCTTGGCGAAGACGCTGCCGGTGTAGATCAGGTGGGTGACGCCACCGAGGAGGCCGTGGTCGGGGTCGAGGATCCGCGCGATGACCTGTGTGGCCTCGTGCGCGGGCAGGTGGGTGAGGTGCTCGGCGAGCTGGTCGAGCTGGCGGCTGATCTCGTCAGCGAGCCTCACCGGGTACGGGGTGGGATGGGACATGCTCCTCCAGAGCGGGGCGGTCAGTGTCTGGGCGGGGTGCTATCCGCTGGGATTCGGGGAGAACGGCCTGCGGGCCGGTGGGGATGCATGCGTGCAGGTACCGGCGGAATAGAGCGGTCGCCAGGCGGGGCTTGCGGCTGTGGGTGATCGGCGGTGGCATGCGGGGTGTTAAGGGTTTCTCCGATGGTTCGGACGGTGCGGGCCGGGCGGCTCCGGTGGGGTGCCGGGACCGCCCGGCCCGCTTCACGGGGTGCGCGGGGACGGTGCGGGGCGCTTGGGGGCGGCGACTGGTGCGGGGTATCGCGCCGCGGGATCGGGTTTGCTGGCGCGGACCTCGTTCACGGCCTGTTGGTAGGCGTCCTCATCGAAGACGTCGGGGGCGCAGTTGACCTTGTACCCGGCCAAGATGAGGGCGGGGATCGCGCGGGTGGCCAGGCGCTTCTGCCCATCAGCGTCGAGGTGTTCGGGCGCAACATGCCAGGTGTAGACGGGCCCGACGGTGCGGATCTCCTGGCGCTCCAGACCGAGTTGGTCCAGTAGGTCGTGGAGCCGTGCCGGTGCGTCGGTGGGGGTGTCGGCGTGGATGGTGGTGCTCGGGGCCCTGAAGTAGATCTCGACGTCGGTGCCGTACTCGTCGGCCAGATTGGCCATGGAGGTCCCTCCAGTTCAGCCGCAGTAGGGGCGTGAGGTCAGCTGCTGTGTGTCAGCGAGCCGGGTGGGCCGGGGCACGGGTCACAGCGGGGGCCGGTGGCAGGGCGGCCGGTGTGACCGTGGGTGCGGTCCGGCCGGCGGGGTGCTGCAGGCCGGTGCCGATGCCGTGCGCGTCGAGCTGCGCGCCCAGTTCACGGACGGCGCGGGCCTGCGCGGTGGTGTCGTCTCCACTGAGCCGGTGGATGCTGGTCTGCGGGTCCTGGACGAAGCCGTTGGCCACCAGGACGGCGGCAGCCGCCTCTCCGATGGGTGCGGCGGCGAGGCTGCCGTCCGGCTGCCAAGTCAGGACGACCCGCTCGGGCTGGGACGGCTGGATGCCGCCGATGGCGTTGTGTCGGACCTGGGCGAGCGCGGTGTCGTAGCGGGCGAGAAGGTCGCCCGCTACGGTCTCGGCAGCCTGGAAGGGGTCGTCGACCAGAGCGGTGCCGTTGGGTTCGGCGACTGCGCGGTACGCCTCGTCGGGAAGGCTATGAGGGGCGACGGCGGCGATGAGGAACCCGTCGCGCTCGTCGTGCCGGTCCAGGACGATGAGCTGGGCGCCGTCCGGGCGGCTCAGGACAGCCGCATGCTGGAGCGGGATTTCGGCGAGGGTCGCGGCGACGAGGTTCAGGTCCCAGACCCGCTCGGCCAGTTCGGCGAGGTCGTCCTTGTCCGCGGACGGAAGGTACGTGCTGGTCCAGGCGCCGGGGAGTTCACCGGCGAGGATGTCGGCGTACGAAGCAAGGCGCTCGGAGTTTTCGTGATCGTGCATGGTGTCCTTGGGTGTGGTGGAGGTCAGCGGCGGAGCCCGGTGGCCACCGGTGGCGGCGGGGCGGGAGCTATCCGCGGCGGGGGTGGGCAGGCGCAGACGGCGGATCGCTCGCGTTCGGTGGCGGGAACCTGTTGGGCGCAGGGGCTGCGGTCGGGGTGCGGGGCGTGCCGGTCGGCGAGGGCGTTGCGGGTGTGGCTGAGGTCGGCGCTGATGATGGGCAGGCGCTCGTTGGCGAGGTAGTGAAGCCGTTGGGCGATGTGCGGGTCGGCGGCCTGGACGAGGCCGTCGTGGAACTCGGCGGTGGCGGTCAGGATCTCGGCCAGGGCGGCGAGGATGCCGTCGTGGGCGGCGGTCAGCTCGGTGAGAGCGTCGGCTGCCTCGTCGGTGGTGGTGGCCTGGCGGATCCGCTCGGCGAGGTGGGCGACGGATGCGCCCAGCGGCAGGTAACTGGCCGGCCGTGCTTCGGTGTGGAAGTCCTCGTCGCAGTTGACGTGGTATCCCGCGGATCGCAGCCGGGCGACGGCTTGGAGGGCGAGGCGGGATTCCTCGTCCTGATCGAGGCCGGTGGGGGTGCGGTGGTAGGTCTCGTGGACACGGACGACGGGCACGAAACCGGTGCGCTGCAGAACGCTGTGGGCCTTTGTGTCTCCGCCGCGGGCGAGGACCTCGTCGGAGTGCGGATCGCGCCGGATGACCAGAATGCGGTCGGCTAGAGGCAAAGAATCGTTTCTCCTACGGCGATCGATGGGCGGCCCGGTGGGCAGCGGGCGGTGCGGCGGCTACACGGGGGCGGCCCCGGTCACTCAGGTGGGCTGCGGCGCCGTCCAGGTCGTGCTGGATGGCGTGAAGGCGGCGGGCGATCAGCTCCAGGCGGTGCGCCGTACCGGCCCCGGCTGAGCCGGGTTGTCGTGCGATGCGGTGAGCGGTGTGCTCAACGAGCCCTCGAACCGTGGCGAGCGGTCCGGACTGCTCGTCGGCGAGCTGCGCCAGGAGAGCCGCGAGCTGCGTGGACGCCGTGGGAACGGCCGGCGGTCGACGAGCATTTGGGGCGGGGATGAGGCGCAGGTCCTGCTCGATGCGGCGGGACTCCTCCGCCAGCTGCCGGTGGGCATCGGCAGGCTGGGCGTGCCATTCGCCGTCGAGGCGGATGAGGTTGGCGATCAGGTCGAGGCGGCCGGGTTGAGCTTGGGCGGCGATCCACCGGCAGCCGTTCTCGTCACCGGGGACTTCGATGCCGGCGGTGCGGGCGAGCCGGTGGGCGGCCTCGGCCCATTCGGGGCCGGTCAGCACCCGGTCATCGGGGTGGAGGCGGATATCGAGGTGGAAGATCGCCCGCCGGTCGTCGTTCGGGCTGGCAGCGAACGGGTGCTCCAGCAGCGGATCTTCAAGGTGCTCGGCCCATTGGGCGGACGTCCAGATCTTCTGCTCGTCATCCAGGGTGTGTTGAGAGTCACTCAAGATGCCGATGTGGGCGGTGAGTTGGGGCATTCTGTGTGCCGACAGATTCGAGCGCATGTCGGTGTGGCCCCGGTGTTCGTTGGCGGCGGCACCTTGCCGATGAGGGCATG
>NZ_JAPVLS010000193.1:0-5079 GCF_027158125.1 Streptomyces sp. H39-C1 | reverse complement strand
CAGTGGCACGAGCTGCTCGGCGACGTGCCGATGGCCACACCGCACGGCTGGGACGCCCGCATCGCTGCCCGCAGCCACATCCGCATCTCGCCGTACCCGATCGTGGCGGCCGATATCGGCCGCCCGGGGGAGAGCTACCGGCGCGACCGGCTGGGACGGCACACCGACCCCACCCCGGCCGTGGACCCGGACGACCAGGCCGCCTGGACCGCCGCCCTGGTCAGCGCCCGGCACGCGGTGGCCACCGGCTGTGCGCAGCCCGTGCAGTACCGGGCCATCGCCAGCGGGCAGCGCGATCCGGAACTGGAAGCACGGCTGCGGGAGGTCGGCTCCTGCATACCGCCCGCCCCCCGGGCAGCCCTCGCGCGCTACCGGCCCGCCCGCGCAGCTCGCGAGGAGGCCGTCGCCCAGGGCCGGCCCGACGCCCTCGCGGTGCGCTGCGACTGGTGCCTGGCCCCGATCGATGAGCCGTGCCGCCGTCGGCGGACCGGCCCCGACGGGAAAGCACGCGGAACCGCCCCGTGTGCCAAAGCGCACCCCAGCCGCCTCGACCTCGCCACCGCCCAGCACAACCAGCAGGCCCAGCAGCCCTCGATGGCCTGATCGCCCCGCCCTGCCGGCGCACCGCCACCGTCCTGCCCCGGCTGCGGCGCCTGCCCTGCGCCGCAGCCGGCACCCGCCCGACGCCCGCGTCCTTCTCCCGCCGACCCGACCGGCCGACGCGGCAGCACATCGGAGACCACCATGCGCCACATCACCACCCACCACACGCCACCCACGGGCCTGCGCGGCATCGGCGACACCAGCTGGCACACCCGCGGGGCGTGCCATGGCATGGACGTCGAGGACGCCGACGCCGTGTTCTTCCCCGGGCCCCGGGACCACGACGACATCGCCGAGGCGAAGGAGCTGTGTGGCTGGTGCCCGGTGCGCCGCGACTGCCTCAACTTCGCCCTGGAGAACGTCCTCAAGGAGGGCATCTGGGGCGGGCTCACCGAAGCCGAACGGCGCCCCTGGCACGACGGGCTGCACAAACGCACCGACTACACCCGCGTGATCGCGTTCTTCAACGGGCGCGACGTGCACCTGACCGAGGACGAGCGCCAGCTCGTCATCGACCACGCCTACGTCCGCGGCTGGCGGACCGCCCGGCTCGCCGGCGCCCTGCAGATCAGCCCCAAGCACGCCCGCGACCTGCTCCGCCAGGCCGCCCTCAAAGTCTTCGACCGCGACCGCACCTACGGCGTGCCCAAGCCCAAGAAGAAGCGGAAGCGCAAGTCGGCTGTCCCGACGACTACCCAGCCCGGCACCCAGCAGCCGGCGGCGCCGGCCTCGGCGCACGCCCCCCTCGGAAAGGCCGCATGACCCACCCCGTCCTGTCCCTTGGTGCCGCTCCGGATCTGCCACTCCTCCTCGCGATCGGCGCTCCCCTCGCCGCCCTCGCCCTGGTGCTGACCGGGTGGGCGATCCGGCGTCGGATCACCCACCCGCAGAGACGTCTCGGCAGCCCGGCGGTCAAGGTCGCAGCCCTCGCCGCGCTCGGCTGCACCGCCTACAGCGCGGACACGAGCTGGCGGTTCGCCGCGGACTTCCTCGACATCGCCGGCACCGCCGAGCGCGTCGGGATGTTCGCCGCCGCCGAACTCGCTTTGTTCGCGACCGCCCTGATGGCCCGGGAGCACTTGGCCAGCGAGGGGGCGCCGGGCCTGCCGGGCACGCTGGTCTGGGTGATCACCGGGGTGCAGGTGATCCCCGCCTACGCCGAGAGCGGGCTGGTCGGCGGCACGGTCCGGGCCTTCGTCGGGCCGATCATGGCGGCGGTGCTCTGGCACCTGGCCATGGGCATCGAACTGCGCCTGCGCACCCCGGGCGCAGCCTCCCAGGGGCTGCTCGCCACCTTGGGACGGGAGGCGCGCGAGCGGCTGCTGTCCCGCCTGGGCATCGCTGCCCGAGACCGCGACGCCGCGCAGATCACCCGCGACCGAGCCACCACGCGCGCGGTCGCCCTGGCCGCCCGCCTCGCAGAACGCACGCCCGGGCAGCAGCAGGGAGTGCGCGGCCGACGACTCACCCGACGGTTGTCGAAGGCTCTGGGCAGGGCCGCGGTCGGCACTGACCCCGTCCAGCGCGCGCAGCTGCTCGACCAGCTCGCCGCCCGCCGGCACGCCCTCACCCTCGCCACGGTCCCGCTCCCCTCCCCCTGGTCCCCACACCACACCAGCAGCGGAACGCCCACAACGGTCCCCCACCCAAACCCCTCCAGTACGGCGGTTCCCGTCGGCGGTCATCCCCACGGTCCCGCCGCACTGACCAGGGACCGGGGACCGCACAGGACAGGGGGACCGGTCCCCGGAACCGAGGACCGGAACTCGGGGACCGAAGCCGGCCGACCGGAGCTGGACCAGGGGCACGACGGCAGTGCGGGGACCGACCGACCCGAGGTTGAAGCCCCAGCTCAGGCCCCTGAATCGACTCGGAGACCGGGGGACACCGAGTCGGGGACCGGCCTCGCCGGGGACCGGGGACCGAACGGGACCGAGTCGGGGACCGAACCCATTGGGGACCGGGGACCGGGCCACACCAACGCGGGGACCGACCCCACCGGGGACCGGGGACCGAGCGGGACCGAGTGGGGGACCGAACCTATCGGGGACCGGGGACTGGGCCACACCAACGCGGGGACCGAGCCGTCCGGAGATCGGGGACCGAGGGTGGGGCACAAGGTTCCCCTGCGGCGGAATCCGACCACGAAGGCCAAGGGCAAGCGCAGTGGCTGGTCCCGCAGCCCGCAGGCGCAGCGTGCGTCGGAGCAGTCGGTGGACCAGCTCGCCCAGCAGGTCCGCCCCCACGTCCCCGCTTTGCTCGCACGCGACGGCAACGAAGCGGTTACCCGGGTCCAGCTGCGGGAGATCCTGCGGCGCGAGGGCCTGACAGGGGGCCGAAACGACCGACTGAGCCTTGTCCTGCAGCACCTGCGGAGCGACAACACCAACCAGACGAGGAGCACTACCCGATGAAGACCTGCCAGCAGTTCAAGACCGTCCGCGCGGAGTACGAGCGGGAGATCGGCTTCATGCTCGCCCACTCTCTACGGCACGAGGGCAGGCCGGCGGCGAAGTCCAGCGCCACGCAAGCCGCATCGACCAAGGCACGGATGGCCCGGGCACTCAACAGCCACGTCGGACGCTGCCCCGAATGCGGCTGAAACCGCACAAAAAGTAGGCCATACCGGTAGTCCGCAAGCAGATGGCTTGGCTCCGTACCGGGCCATCGCCACCTACACCGTTCCACGAAGGAGATCGCCGTGACGCATTCAACTACGCCCGACCAGTTCGAGGACCACCTGATCTGGGCGTTCCTGCACACCTTCCTCCAGTGCGGGCTGCTCCATTCGGCAGTCGACGGTCCCGAGGGACAGTGGTTCGTCCAGGTCGCCCCGAACGAGCGGATCCATCATCTGACCGACACGGAGGATGCGGTCGAGTTCATCCGCGACATCCTGGCAATCGTCGACGAAGCACAGGGCGGTGGACTGTGACGAACCCGAACGTGAGCCCTTCCGCCCCGGAACCTGTTCGTGACCTCAACTCGGCTTCGGGGCGAGCAAGATGGAGGTTCGGACACTCCCCCCAGGGGGGCGTGTCCGAACCTGTCCCCGCCCCTGGGGTGGCGGGGCCCGACCGGCACCAGGGGGCGCCGGACGGGAAGGCTGCGACCGAGGGCGGATCGCAGCCAGGAACCGCCCCCAAGGGGCGGCCCAAGGGAAGAGCACGCCCGCGCGATAAGAAGCAGCGCCGTGCCCACAGCGTCCGTCTCAACCCCACCGAGCACGCCCTCATCCAGGCCGGAGCAGACACCGTCGGCATGAGTGTCGCCGGCTTCCTCGCCTATTGCGGCCTGGCCATGGCCCGTGACCAGTCTCGTACTGCCGTCGCCATCGCCACCGAGCACGATGTACTCACCGAACTGTTCGCGATGCGGCGCCAGCTCGGCTGGGCCGGCAGCAACCTCAATCAGGCAGCCAAGGTTCTCAACTCCGGCGCCGACGTGCCCCACCTGACGGACGTGATCGCTGACATTCACCGGGCGGCCGACGCGGTGAGAGCCGCAGCGGGCAGGGTGGCCAACCGGCAAGCAGACGAGGCGCTTTGATTCCCCAGATTCACAAACAGGGTTCCAACACGCTGGGACTGCTGCACTATCTCTACGGCAAGGGCACCCACGAGGAACACATCGACCCACACCTCGTCGCCTCCTTCGACGGCATGTCCCCCGACCCCGGCCGGGATGCCACCGTCACGAAGAAGGACCTTCAAGAACTGCTCGACCAGCCCCTCCACCTCCTGCCCGCGGACCAACGGCCCGACAAGCACGTCTGGCACTGCTCGGTGCGTGCCGCACCCGACGACCCGATCCTGACCGACGAGCAGTGGGCGGACATCGCCCGTCGCATCGTCGCCGCCACCGGCATCGACCCACACGACGGCGCGGGCTGCCGCTGGGCTGCGGTTCGTCACGCTGACGACCACATCCACATCGTCGCCACGCTCGTCCGCGAAGACGGCCGACGCCCCGACCACCACCGCTCCGGCAAACGGGCCCAAGCCGAAGCCCGCCTCATCGAACAGGAACTCGGACTCCACCGTGTCGCGCCTGGCGACGGCACCGCCGCGAAGCGACCCACCAGCGCCGAACTCCACAAGGCCAAGCGCCAGGGCCGCGAGCGCACCGCCCGCGAAGAACTGCGCGAGACGGTACGCCGTGCCGTGGCCGGCGCGACCAGCGAGAGCGAGTTCTTCGAGCGGCTCGCCGCTGCCGGCCTCCTGATCCGTCAGCGCGCCGCGCCCTCCGGAGACCTCCTCGGATACAAGGTCGCCCTGCCCGACGACCTCAACAAGGACGGCGAGCCCGTGTTCTACCCCGGCGCGCGCCTCGCCCCCGACCTCTCCCTACCCCGCATCCGCGAGCGCTGGTCCGCCGATGGCGACGAGATCTCCTCGACAGGTACTGCCGACCGCGCAACACCCAACAGCCCCTCCCCCGCGCGCCGGCGGACCGCGTCGGCTGCCTGGACGGCGA
>NZ_JAPVLS010000192.1:0-5368 GCF_027158125.1 Streptomyces sp. H39-C1 | reverse complement strand
CCCACCGCGTCACCACCCCCAGCCGCACATGATCTGACAACCCCACCCAAGGATGCATGCTTGGTCCAACGACCCCGCCCCTGCAGCGTCACTGCGAACTGCTTAACGAGTTCAAGCAACGGCATTGGTCCCCTGGTACGAAGTGACGCTGTGCGCGATGGTGAGCGACGGTCCGGTTCGCACGGCGGAGGGGCTGTCGTTCGACGGTGCGGATCTCGCGGAGCTGGAGCGGGCCGACACCGTGATCGTCCCGGCCTGCGCCGACCTGCAGGGCGATCCGCCGCCGGAGCTGCTGGGAGCTCTGCGCAAGGCCTACGCGCGAGGGGCCAGGATCGCGTCCATCTGCACCGGAGCGTTCACCCTGGCAGCAGCGGGTCTGCTCGACGGCCGCCGCGCCACCACCCACTGGATGTACGCCGCCGAACTCACCCAACGGTGGCCGGCGGTGAAGCTGGACCCGAATGTGCTCTACACCGAGGACGAGCGGATCTTCACCTCCGCGGGTGAGTGCGCGGGACTGGATCTGTGCCTGCACCTCGTTCGGCTCGACCACGGCAGTCGCGTAGCCAACACTCTCGCCCGCCGCATGGTCATCCCGCCGCACCGCGAAGGCGGCCAGGCCCAGTACATCGACCAGCCGGTGCCGGCCGGCGAGTCGACCAGTCTGGCCCCGGTGCTCGACTGGGCGCGCACTCAGCTCCACCGCCCGCTGACGATCGACGAGCTGGCCCTGCGGGCGGCGATGAGCAAACGCAGTTTCCTGCGCCACTTCCGCGCCAGTACCGGAACCACGCCTCTGCAATGGCTCGTGCACGAACGCGTCGCCCGCGCCCGCGACTTGCTGGAGACCACGAACGACACCGTCGACCGCGTCGCCGAACGATGCGGCTTCGGTTCGGCGCAGAGCCTCCGCGTGCACTTCACCCGGATCAACCAGACCACTCCGTACCGGTATCGGCAGGCGTTCGATCCGGCGCGCTGACCGGTCGTACCGGGGGCTAGCCCTACCTGAGCTGGGCAGTTAGCAGGATCGTCCGGGCGGTCGCTTCCGGAAATGCTGGACCGGTACACACAACTGGTCCCAGTGATTCCCCAGGAGTTGGCGCGTGAGCGAGCAGACATGGCAGAAGTTCCGTTCTTCCGGGCGACCGCAGGAGGGTCGGCGCAGAGTCGTGGCGGCCGCCGCCGCGGTGGTCGTGGGTGTCATGGCGATGGGTGCCCTGGCGCCGCCCGCGGCGTATGCCTCCGGCAGGCCGGACACTGTTGCCTCAGGCCGCTCGGACAGCGTCCAGCAGGGTCTGAACGCGCTGGTGCACTCCGATGGACTGCCCGCCGCACTCGCGAGCGTCCAGGACCGTTGGGGTCACACCCGCACCTACACCGCGGGGGTCGGCGATGTGGCCAGCGGATCCGAGGTGCCCGTCGACGGGCAGGTGCGGATCGGCAGCAACACCAAGGTGTTCACCGCGGTGGTCGTGCTGCAACTGGTCGGCGAAGGGAAGATCCGCCTCGACGCCAAGGTCGACACCTACCTGCCGGGCCTCGTACGCGGGGAGGGCATCGACGGACGCCGTATCACCGTCCGCCAGATCCTCCAGCAGACCAGCGGACTTCCCAACTACACCAACTACCTCGGCGACGACGTCCGGTACTTCGAGCCGCGCGAACTCCTCGACCTCGCCCTCCAGCACAAGGCCGACTTCGACCCCGGGAAGAAGTGGGCGTACAGCAACACGAACTACGTGCTGGCCGGCCTGCTCGTCCAGAAGGTCACCGGCCGCTCCATCGCCGAGGAGATAGACCAGCGCATCATCAAGGAGATCGGGCTGCGTCACACCTACTTCCCGGCCCCGGGTGACGCCACCATCCGAGAACCCCATCCCAAGGGTTACTACCAGGATGCAGCGGGCGCGCCGCTGGTCGACGTCACGGAGATGGATCCGTCCTGGGCCTGGTCGGCAGGTGGGATGATCTCCACGAACTCCGACCTCAACGGGTTCTTCACCGCGCTCCTGGGCGGCCGCCTCCTCCCTCCGGCCCAGCTCGCCCAGATGCGTACCACGGTCCCGGCCGGATACCCCTTCGCCTCCGGCGCCCGCTACGGACTGGGGCTCGTGAGCACACCGTTGTCGTGCGGCGGTGTCTACTGGGGCCACGGCGGCAGCTTCCCGGGGTACGAGACCCGGGGCGGCGTCACCAGCAAGGGCCGCGCCGCCAACGTCGCGGTGACCATTCAGCCGACCGACGAGGCAGCCATGAAGCACGTGGAGAGCGTCGTGGACACGGCCCTGTGCGGCCGCTGAACCACGATCAGTGGTCTGGCCTGTTGATGCAGATCAGGGTCTGCTGACCGTTCGCGACGAGCGTCCGCTCGCCCCCCTGGACGCCGAACACCTCCAACTGGCACACGGTCAGGATCCGTCACGACCTGAGAACCGTCCCAACGGCCTCAAGGTGCTCGCCGACGGCCGGTGCCAGCGGGTTGATCCTGTATTCGACCGTGAGCACCGAGGTGTCCTCGGGGAACAGAGTGAATGCCGCGTAGCCACCGGCGCTGTCCGCGGCAGCGCTGGTGGCTCCGGCGTGGAAGCAGCCGTGCTGCTGGGTCACTCACGGCGTTCAACGGACATGGCGTTCAACGGGCGTTGATCCGGTGGGGATTGTGCGGGACCGGTCAGCCGATCAGTCCCTCGGCGAGGAGGCACCCGCCGATGACGATCACCATGGCACCGGAGGCGCGGGTGACCGCGCGGGCCGCGGAGGGCCGCGTCTTCAGCACGGTACGCGCCAGCACGCCGACGGCGAGGTAGACGACAGCGCACAGGGTCATGTGGAGCGTCCCGAACAGGCCGGTCTGCGCGGCGACGGGCCAGCCCGCCGCAGGGTCGATGAACTGCGGGAACAGCGAGAAGTACAGCAGCAGCGCCTTGGGGTTCAGACCACTGATCCCGGCGCCCTTCAGCATGATCTGCCGGCGCGAGGCGGCCACGGGCTCGGTGGACGGTGTCAGGGCGGCAGGCCGGGCCGGTACGCCCCAGCCGAGCCACATCAGATAGCCGGCCCCGAGCATGGTCAGCGCGGTGAGCAGCCCGGCCGAGGCGGCCACGATCACCACCGGACCGGCCACGGCGAGCAGGGTGTATCCGGCGTATCCGGCTATCAGCCCGGCAACCGCGGGGACGACCGACCGACCGACCGCTCGCGCAGCCCGCCGTCCCGCATGTGATCCAAGCCCAGCGCCTCTTCAGAGAACCCGACTACCTCCTGCGCGTGGCCACCGCCGTCCTGGCCGCCTACCAGCAGCTCTACGACCAGCGACTGGCCACTCTGCCGGGCGTCCAGCGACTGACGTCCACCCTCGTCATGAAGGGCGTCGTCGACGACCGTCCACTGCCCGAATAGCAAGGCTGCTGCCCATGATCCCGGGCTGGACCGCCGGCTGACGCGTCGGCCTGATGTTGCGCTGTCCGTCATGGCGGTACGGGCCACCTGGTAGCATGCTTTGCATGGTAGATGGTTATGCAAGCATCCCTGGAGCAGACGGCCGAGTGGCGAGTCAGCTCCGTAAAGGGGTGCTGGAGTACTGCGTCCTGGCGCTGCTCCGGGACGGCCCCCGCTACGGGGTGGAGCTGTTGGCGGAGCTTGCCCGGGTCGACGTCATGGCGACCAGCCAGGGCACGATCTACCCCCTGCTGTCGCGCCTTCGGCGCACCGGACTCGCCGACACCCACCTGCAGGAATCCGAGAACGGGCCGCCGCGCAGGTACTACACACTGACCGACGCCGGCCGCAGCGCGCTGGAGGAGTTCACCGCGAACTGGCCCTCTTTCCGCACCGCCGTCGACCACTTCCTCACCCCCGGAGAGACGACGTGAACGACACTCTCGCCCACCCCCTCGTGCAGGCCTATCTGTCCTCGGTCGGACAAGGGGTCGTGGCGCTTCCCGACGTCCGCCGCCAGGAGCTGCTGGCAGATCTGCGGGAGCACATCGAAGTGGCGCTGGCGGACGCCGACACCGTCGACGAGGGCAGTGTGCGCCGAGTCCTGGACCAGCTGGGGACGCCCGGGGAGGTCGTCGCGGCCGCCCTGGCCGAGGAGGCCGGCAGCGGCCCTGTACCGGAGAGCGGCAGGCGCACCGCGGTCACCCTGTGTCTGATCGTCGTCGCGCTTCCGGCCTCACTCATTCCGGTGATCGGACCGTTCTTCGCACTGGCCGCCATGATCGCCGCACTCGTACGGCTGTGGAAGTCCCCGCAGTGGGTACGACGGGAGAAGCGGCAGGCGACGCTGCTCATGCTCTCGCCGGTCATCGCCGTCCCCGTACTCGCCGTCGTCTTCTCCGTGGCAAGCGGCGGTCTGACTCCGGTCGCGTTGATGGCCGCCCTGCTGGCGGCAGTGCCCCTTCCGGTGGCTGCGGCGGTCCGGCTGCACCGATCAGCCGCCCGGGTCCGGCAGCAACTTCGCTAGACCCGTGTGCCCGGCTTCCGGCTCACGCTGCACCGCCACGACCGTGGCGGTGCAGCGCCGTCTTCCGGGAGCCCGGCCGACCTGGGGCCGTGGAAACGTCGACCTGGGGGCGTGTCGCCGGTCAGCTGTAGGCGTGGTGACTGCCCGGCATCGCTGCCTCGGGCTCGTCCGGGCTCGGCTCCGTGGCGGCCGGGACCGTGCTGACCGGGGCCGTGACAGCGGCGGGCGCGGGACGGCAGGTGAAGCCGAGTCGGTTCATGGCCCGGGTGATCTGTTCGGCGGTGAAGTCACGCCGGTCCTGTCGGGTGAGGATCTGGCCGACCTGCTTGACGGGGTAGGTGCGGCGACTGATGATCACGGATTCTCCGGTGACCGGTTCTGGCTTGATGCCCTGCATCTTGTGCAGCACCTCGCTCTTCATCAGGTCGAACGGGAAGCCGGCGATGATGCAGCGCATAGTGCCTCAGCAAGGAAGGGGGGTGGTGGTATAGCCCAGAGTCCCACATCAAGTCCCGTTCAGGAAGGACCGACTGAAGGAAGGGGAACCCGCACCGAGGCACCGTCTGTGCTATCTTTATGCCAGTTGCAGTTGTGGTACCCATGAACTTTGTGTGCACTCGACGGGCGTGACCCGCGGGTGCATTTTTTGTTTGGCCGGTCATCTCCGGATGGGCTCATCGCGGCGACGCGGACTCCGCACAGTGCGGGTTCCGGTTCTGCCTTGTCTTAAGGAGACACACATGGCTACTGGCACCGTGAAGTGGTTCAACGCGGAAAAGGGCTTCGGCTTCATCGAGCAGGACGGTGGCGGCGCTGACGTCTTCGCCCACTACTCGAACATCGCCGCCCAGGGCTTCCGTGAGCTCCAGGAAGGCCAGAAGGTCTCCTTCGACGTCACGC
>NZ_JAPVLS010000191.1:0-5482 GCF_027158125.1 Streptomyces sp. H39-C1 | reverse complement strand
CAACGGTCTCGACAACCACGAGCTGCACCGGAGGCCCTGCCTTCATGCGGACCACAACCCAACACCACCCGACCGAGGCTGATCACTCGAACCGACGTTCCTCAAGATCGATAGCGCAACAGCTTCTCATACGAGCGTTTACGCAAGGCCTGGTCGGGCGTCGGCGGCCGGCAGGCAGGGCCTACGCTGGGTCCGCACTTGTCACGGCCGACCACCGGCCCCAGTCGCCGAAACCCGGCCCCGCGCCAGGTCCGCCACCACACGAGAGTCCGGCTTCATGACCACGAGTCCCACCACCCGGCACGCATCCTCGCATCGGCGCCGCTCCAGCCGCCAGGGACTCGCCGAGCCCGCCGTACCCGTCGTCGGGCAGCCCTCGCAGGAGACCCTCCACTGGGAGCTGCCGGCCCTGCTGCTGGTCCTCGTCCTGGCCACGGTGCTCTATTTCTGGGGCATGGGCGAAGCGGCGATCCACCCCTACTACAGCGCGGCCGTCCGGTCGATGTCCGCGAGCTGGCGCTCGTTCGTCTTCGGTGGGCTCGACGCGGGCGGGTCGATCACCGTGGACAAGATCCCCGGCGCGCTGTGGCCGCAGGCACTGTCGGTCCGGGTGTTCGGACCGCACGTCTGGGCGGTGGCGTTCCCGCAGGCTGTGGAGGGCGTGCTCAGCGTCCTGGTGCTGCACCGCATCGTGCGCGCCTGGGCCGGACCGGTCGCCGCGCTGCTCGCCGCCCTGATCCTCGCGCTCAGCCCGATCAGTGTGGCGCTGGGCCGGCACAGCATTCCGGACACCCTGCTCACCTTGCTGCTGGTGCTGGCGGCCGGAGCGCTGCAGAAGGCCGTCCTGACCGGGAGACTCGTGCCGCTGCTGACCTGCGGCGCTCTGGTGGGGCTGGCCTTCCAGGCGAAGATGCTGCAGGCCTGGCTGGTGCTGCCGGTCTTCGGCGCGGTGTACCTGCTGGCCGCGCCGGGTGCTCCGCTGCGCCGGGCGGGCCGGGTGCTGCTAGCCGGCGGCACGGCGTTCGTCGTGTCCTGCGCCTGGGTGCTGCTGGTCTATCTGACCCCCGGCGGCCAGCGCCCCTACCTCGACGGGACGCGCAACAACAACCCGTTCACCCTGGTCTTCGGCTACAACGGCCTCAGCCGCTTCGGCGGCGCCCCGGACGCGCTGGGCTCCGTGGCCGGTACGACCGCCAGCCGCGCCAGCGGGAACACCGGCCTGACGATGCTGCTCAACAGCACGATAGGCCCGCAGATATCCTGGTTCCTCCCGCTGTCGCTCCTCGCCTTCGTCCTCGGTGTGCTGTGGCGCAAGGGGCAGCCCCGCACCGACCCCCTGCGCGCCGGTTTCGTGCTGTGGGGCGGCTGGCTGCTGCTGCACACGGTGGTGTTCAGCTCCTCCAACGGCAACCACGGCTATTACACCGCCGTCCTCGCACCGGCGCTGGCCGCGCTGTCGGGCGCCGGCCTCGCCCTCTTCCGGTCGCAGTGGCAGGCGGACGGTCCGCGCCGCGTGGCGCTGCCCGCGGCGATCGCGCTGACCGTCGTGTGGGCCGTCGTGCTCCAGGTCCCGCACCATTCCTTCGCGCCGTGGCTGCTGCCCCTGGTGCTGGTGCTGGGGCTCGGCGCGGCGGCGGGCCTGTGGATCCGCCGGGCGCGCGAAATGCCGCAGGTGGCGCGTTGGGCCTTCACGGCGGGGGTGGCGGCCACGCTGCTCGCCCCGGCGGTATGGACCGCCTCGACCCTGGACTCCCGGTACGCCGGCTCCGCGATGTCCCCGCTGGCCGGACCGGTCGGCAACGCCTACCAGGAGCAGGTCCGCCACCCGGCGCACCGGAGCGCCCCGATCACGTTGAACGACCCGTCGGTCCGGGACGCGAAGCTGCTGAAGTACCTGACCGCCCGGCTCTCCGGCGAGAAGTACCTGCTCGCCACCCAGGCCGCTTACACCGCGGAGCCGCTGCTGCGGGCCTCCACCCAGCCGATGCTGGTGATGGGCGGCTTCACCGGCCTGACCCCCTACCCGACGGCCCCGCAACTTGAAAGCCTGGTGGCCGCGCACCAGGTGCGGTACGCCCTGCTGACCGCGCAGCGGCCCGCCACTCCGGCGACCGCCTGGATCAAGGACCACTGCACCCGGGTACGCCCCAGCGCCTACGGCCACACATCGGACAAGAGCTCCCCGCTCTACGACTGCTACACCCCACGACGCACACCGGCCACCAAGGCCCGCTGATCGGGCGGGGCGGGCATGCCGCCCCGCCCGATCTTGAAGACCGAGCTGAACCAAGGCGCGGTGGGCGCTGCCGACGCTGTCCGCGATCGGGCCGAGTTTGCGGCCGGGCCGCACCGGTACAGGTCTTGCAGGGGGTACGGCCGGTATCGTCACGCAGCGCCGCCCTCCCTGTCCGGAACCGGTGCGACGCGGTGACCCGGCGGCCCGGCCCAGCGCGGCCATCACCACGCTCCACCCGAACACCGTCGTAGCGATGATCATGAGTTGCTTGCGGTCCATTCAGACTTCCCTTGAGTCGGCCAGACCCGCAGCCGATCCGGACGCCGCAAGGATCCCAGCAAGCGGGTGCCGAGCCGCCAGGCGGGGAGGTCAACCAGATTGGACGCAAAGGGAGTTGTCAAAACCGAATCGATGGGGATAAGAAGTCATCTCATTTGGATGGCTGGGCAGGCTGTCGGCCGTGGGGATTGATGAGCGGCTGGTGCCGGATGAGCGCGGGTGCGGCTGGAGCGGATCTGGACCCACAACGTCCGCTATGGACGGGCACTTTGACCGTGTACCCCCGGGGCCGCCGCTCACCGTCTCGGGTCGTCGTCATCCACCGGGTGATCCCAACCGGCGCCGTATTGGAGGCGTTTGGCCGTCTCCACGAGTTGGGCCAAGGGATCCCTGCTCAGGCGGCGTCTGAGTGAGAGTAGCGAAAGGAGCGGGTGTCTCCAGGCGCGCATGAATGCCGCTGTTGTGGCGTTGGGCATGTCCTGTTCTCGATCGTTGTCAAGGGCGCCGGAGGAGAGGGCGCTCCGGAGGAAACGCCACACCGCGCCACCTCTTCCGCCGGGTAGAAATATCCACCAGCATGGGCGACCCAACCCGGCAGTTATCCGGAAATTCGAACAGCTTTTGCGCGCCCCGAGGGCGGCACGTCCGGTGGCGGGCACGGCAGTTATGGAGGAGTGGACATGAGAAGTACGGTCCCGAGGCAGGCATTGGAATGGCTCGCCGCTGCCGCGACGGATCCCCGGGCGTGCAAGCGGGAGTGGGAACATGGTGAGAGCGGGACCGTGCTACTGCCCGCCGGACGGTTCTGGGACGTGCTCAGCGTCCCGGAAGAGCTGGGTCTGCTTGCCGTCGACGCCCTGTTGCGCGTCCCCCGGCAGGAGCCCGGTCCGACGTTGGCGGACTTCGGCGCCCACCGAGTGGGGTTCTTCCTCCCACCCGATCCCACGACCCACTGGGTGGGCTGCGGCACTCGCTATGCCGGGAAGGGGACGTGGATCGCGGTGCCGGCCCCGCACCGGGCTGCGGGTCGCCTGCGATGGCTCGTCCCACCCGACGGCACCGGCACCCTGTACAGCCCCGCCGCGGTGGAGCTCGCGCTCCGTCAGGCGGTCGGCCTGCTCGCCACCGTAGTCCGGCCCCGGCGGCCCCATCCCTGGGACGGTCCGGCGAGTACCGGGCACGCCGCTCGCGACACCACTCCCAGGGGCGAACGGCGCTGATCGGGCCAGGTCCGTAGGTACTCCCGCCCGGCCCCGGGCCTGCGCCTCGGGCCGCCCGGGCACCATCCGCCCGTGGGCCTGCCATTCGGCGACGAGCCCGGAATAGATCGGAGGGTCCATGCAGTACGCCCCTTTGGGTTCGGCCTGTGTGCGATGGCGGCCCGTATGACCGACGGGCCCTGGGCCAACCAGCCCTGGGCCAACCGGCCCTACGTGGCCCAGGAGCCACCCGGTCGTCGTGAATGTGCTGTTCATGTCCTACCGCAACGACGTTTCGCGCGCCGGTGGTACGCCCGCTCTCCCTCGCTACCTGATCGGGTGAGCGCCCCTCACGCGTAAGGGGCCATGTTTTGATCGGATCAGACGCACACGGAGCTGTGAGCGGAGACATGCCGGGTCAATGGCAGAGCGGCCATCTCCGCGGCGCCGATGTGCACTCCGGTCGGGTAGGCGTTGGTGTCGAGTTCGGCCGTCACCCTCAGTCCGGTACGCGTGGTGGTCGCGGCGATGGATTGCATGATGACTTCATGGCTGGTCAGTGGTCGGCCGCGCCAGTTCATCGTGATGTGGGAGAAGAGCCGGGGGCTTTCCCCAAGGCCGGGTAGTTAGCGTTTTCGCAGGTCACGCAAGGGAAGTTGGTGACCATGTCGTGGCGGCGTAGAGGCCGGGGCCGAGCTTGTGGATGAGGCCGCTGGTGGCCCAGCGGTTCAGTTGTCTGTACATGGTCTCCAGGGTGACGTCGCCGAAGTGAGCCGCAATGTCGCGGGGTTGCCACAGCCGAGTGGGGTCTTCCTGGAGCAGGGTCAGAATTCGGTGTCGGCGGCGCTTGTCGGGGGCGGTGTGCCGATCGTCCCGGGAGGCGGTGGGCAGCGCGGGCTGCTGATCGGTGGGTTCGAGGATGGTGACGTCGAGGTGGGTGACGGTGCGGCTTGGGCTTTCCCCTTGATCGAGGACACCGGTTGTCATGCGGCGATGGTCAGCGTGGTTGATCGTTGTTCGTAGGTGATCGGGCTCTGTTGGCCGAGGGCGGAGTGCCGTCGCCTGGTGTTGTAGCGGGTGACCCAGCGGAAGACGGACAGGCGGGCGGCGCGGGCCCCGGGCCAGCGTTTCGCGCCCTGGAGCGTCTCGCGTTTCATGCTGGCGTTGAAGGACTCCGCGGCGGCATTGTCGGCGCTCGTGCCGACGGCTCCGCGCGATCGGATCACGCCGAACCGGTCACAGAGCGCCGCGAACTCCTTGGACGAGTATTGGGCTCCGTTGTCGCTGTGGAAGATCGCTCCATGCAGGTCTCCGCCCCGCGTGCCGGCGGCGGCCCGCAGGGCGTCGGCGATGAGTTCGGTCCGCATGTGGTCGGCGATCGACCAGCCCGTCAGTCGCTTGGAATGCAGGTCCAACACGGTTGCGAGATAAAGGAATTGTCCGTCCCCGATGGGCAGGTAGGTAATGTCGCCGACGTACTTCTGGTTCGGTGCAGCGGCGGTGAAGTCCCGCTGGAGCAGGTCCGGCACCGGCGTCGCGTCGGGTGCGGGAACCGTGGTGCGGACCTTCTTACGCAGGTGCACCCCCACGATGCCGCGTCGGCGCATCAGCCGCTCGACACGCTTGTGGTTCACCAGCCGTCCCTCGTCCCGCAGCTCGGCGGTGATCCTGGGACTGCCGTAGGTGCTGTCGGACTCCCGGTGGATCTCGGCGATGCGCTCGGTGAGGACCTGGTCGGCGCGTTCGCGCTCGGCCCGGGCCGAGCCGG
>NZ_JAPVLS010000190.1:0-5565 GCF_027158125.1 Streptomyces sp. H39-C1 | reverse complement strand
CTTGCCGACGAAAACGACACCTCACCGACGACCGCCCCGCTGGGACCGCCCCAGCGGGGCGTCGCCGTCCTGGTTCGTCGGCACCGTGAACGCCGCCTTCGTCGGCATTTTCAGCGTCGGGCAACACAGGGTGTAGGAGTCCAGGCCCGGCCAATGGGCGACGACGGTGTACTCGGTCAGCCCGTCGTCCGGTGACACCGGGCGCCCCAGCGCCTCACTGAGCGGATCGTGCGGAGTATGGGTGCGCTCGTTGATGTGGGGGATCACCTCGATGTGCCTCCGAGGGCGCTGTCCGGGCGTTGGATGGGGAGGGTCATCGGCCGCTCTGGATGTCGGCGATGTGCACGAGCTGGCCGAGGGCAGTGATGGTGTACCAGCCGCAGTTGGCGAGGGTGTTGGGGTCGGTGAACTTGGGCAGCAGGTAGTCCTCCATGGCCCGCAGGTGGATCAGGCAGTCGGGGCAGCGCCGCGACAGGTGCACGAGGTAGCGGGGGTGGGCGGTGAGGAAGGTCTGCTCGCCGCCCTGGGGATTGCGCAGCCGCCAGCCGTCCTCATCGGTCGGGGCGTGCCAGGACGGGGCGACCACGCGCATGGTGTCCCCCCACAGCTCTCCTGCAGCGACCCCCTTGATGACGACGATCTGATCGCCGGCCTGGAAGTGGGCGTGAGTGATGTCCCGCCCGGGGGTGAAGGGGTCGCGGGTCGGCACGAAGGCTGGGGTGGGCGGCGGCGTCCAGGACGGCGGGATCATGCAGTTCCTTCCACACGAAGTCGTAACGGCGGGAGGATCAATGGTCCGCAGGAACGCCGGTTTGGCTAACCGGCGATGCCCGGCTATGTTCCGCGCCTGTCAGCGGAACGGGTTCTCCGTGCCGCGGTCGTCCGTACCTGCAGCGTCGAGGAGTTCGAGCAGGTCAGTGCCGTCCGCGTCCCGCTGATCGATCCACCACCCGGCACGGGCTATCGAGCGGGCCTTCTCCTCCAACTCCGCCCAGTCCGCCTCGTCCCAGGACCCCTCGACGACCAGCACGGTGTGCGCAGAGGTCATCAGGTGATGGCGGGAGCGCTCACCCCACGCCAGCGCCCTGTCCGGCCCCTCCAACTGCGGCATGTCGAACCTCTTCGCCCACGCGGCGGCAGCCTGCTGCTCCTCGGCACGCTTGGCGGCGAGCCACTCCTCCTTGGACTCTGTATCGGCATCGCGAGACGCCTTCCAGCAATCGGTGCAGTCGCGACCGGCGAGCCAGCGGGCGAAGCCGGCGCGCTTGTCGGCGGGACGACTGGACAGGTCATGGACGACCTCGTGGGAGCACGAGTGCTCGACAGTCCACTGCAAACGGACAGACATTTACGAATCTCCTCAAAACGGTGCGTGATGGATGGGCTGGTGGTTCAAGTGCGTTGTGCCGGTCAGCGGGCGGGCTGCAGCGTCGGACCCGAGCCGGAAAAGTGACCCCGACCGGCCATGAGGGCAGTTAGGGCGAAGGCGGCGCCGGCGGCGGGGAGGGCGGCGCTGGCGAGGGGGTGCTCGGCGAGGTGCCCGGCGAGGGCGGTGCCGGTGGACTGCCCGGCGCCGATCGACAGGATCAGCCACGCGTATGCCTCACTGGTACGGCCTGCCGGAGCGAGGACGTCCGCGGTTACGAAGGCGCAGGCGACCACGACGGTGAGGAACGCGCCGGGCACGACGACCGCGGCGGTGGCCGCGCACGGGCTCAAGAGGGTAAGGAGTGGCAACCACCCGACCAGGAACCCGGCTGGGGCAGCGATCAGTCGCCCGGTGGTGGTGCCCGACCAGGTGCGGCGTCCGTAGAGGAGGCCGCCGACGAAACTGCCCATCGAGAACGCGGCGGGGATGACCCCGGAGAGCAGGTCCTGGCCGTGCTGCTCAGCCATGGCGATCGACCACACGTTCATGGCCCCGACCGCGAACCCCACCCCGGTGAGGGAGACGAACAGCCGCACCAGGCCCCGACAGAGCAAGCGGCGCCCTCGCTTGGTGTCCGAGTCCGCAGACTGTGGAGGACGCCAGCTCCGAGAGGGCGGCGCACAGGCGACGGTGACGGTGCCCGCGAGACCGAGAGCGGCGGTGACGGCGAGCGCCAGGGGCGGGTTGTACGAGAAGGCGAGCGCGGCGACGAGTAGTGGGCCGAGGACGTACAGCAGGCCCTGCATGCCGGTGTCGAGGGCGAGCGCGGCGTGCCGCAGCCGGGGGTTGGGCAGCACGGTGGGCCACAGAGCCCGCAGCCCGACCTCCAGGGCCGGCGTCGTCAGGCCCGCGGCGAGCACGATCACCGTGGCGGTGGTCGGGCCACCGTAGGGTCCGGCCACTGGCAGGACGGCCAGCAGTACGGAGTTCAGCACAGCGGCTGGGAGGTGCACGCTGGTCTGCCCGTAGCGGTCCATCAGACGCCCCATGACCGGCTGGGCCAGCGACGACGCCAAGCCGTACAGGGCGCTGAGCAGCCCGCCGAAAGCGATACTGCCGCCGGTAGCGGTGGCCCACAGCACGATGGCGACGGGCGCCATAGCGTTGGGCAGGCGGCCGGCGAGCGTGCCGCCGAGCAGTCGGGCGACGTAGGGGGTGCCCAGCACCGCGCCGTAGCTGATGCGCGGTGCCGGGGGTGCGGTCAGGGACAACGGGTGCTTTCTCGTCGGGTGCGGCGCCTACCGGTGGCGGGCGGTGGTGGTGCGAGGCGGCGCCGCGGGTGGTGTGGTGTCCACGGCGGGGCGCGGACGGGCTCGCAGCACGGGGGTGCGGTGCGGCGGCAGGACGGAGACGGTCGCGCCGAGGTCCTCGGCCGCCTCGTGTACTTCGCGGGTGAGGAAGTTGATCTGCCGGCCCAGTGCTGACAGGCGGGCAGCGATCTGTCGGCCCTGCACGGTCTCCAGCGCGCTGGCGAACTGGCCGGCGGTCTCCACGAGCTCCTGGAGCTGGACCATCGGGCCCGCGCCGTGCCCGCGCTGGGTCGCGGTGAGCAGGGCGTTGGATGCGTCACCGGCGTGCTGGGCTTCGACGACGTCCCGGATGAGTTCATGCAGCGGCACCTCGGGGTCAGGTGCGGGTCGGTTGAACCGGGAGGCGTCCGCCCGCAGCACGCCGGGCGGGACCGCGGCGGGCAGTGCCTGCCCGGCCTCGTATTCGTGGGCGTAGTGCCCGATCACCTGCCAGCCCGGTGCGTCCGGGTCTCCTCGCAGCGCGATCACGGTCGAGTCGTCGCCCTCGATCAGATGGGCGAGGGTGATCGGCTGGCCGTCAGCGGCGTACCACGACTCGGTGAGCTCCAGCTCACCTCGCCTTTGTGCGGCCTGGGCCCGCTCGGTCCACACCTGCTGCTCTTCGTCGGTCAGCGGCGCCTGGTGGTGCTGGCGGTGTTCCTGGTCGGCGAGGTCGCTGGCGATGAAGCCGTATTCCGCCCAGGCGGCGAGGTGAGGCCACAGGGCCGCATGCTGCGCGCGTTCGGCTGCCGAGCCGGCAACAGCGGGCCGGTCGAGCGCCCGACGGACCTCACGGGCGGAGGCGGCGAGGTCATCCAGCACGGTCCGCCACCCACTGAGGTGCCGGGCGGGCGGCAGCGCGTCGAGCGACAGGCGGGCGGCGTCGAGCAAGGGATCCGTGTGCGGGGCGAGGTGCGTGACGTACGCCTCGACGGCTGCCCGGTCGCGACGGGTCCAGGCAGCCGCCGCGGCTTCGGGGTGAACGGTGTGCCCGTAGCGGTCGCGTGTCAGGTCGAGCGCGGTATCGGCCTCGGCGTTGATGACCGACATCCGTAGCCGGAAGTCACGCGCCTGGTGCGCCAGTTCGGGCACCAGCGGCCGGGGGCTTTCGGGGGTCGGGTTGCTGGGACTCGTCATCGGGATCGCGCACCGCCCGAGGACGTCAGGTGGACGGTCGGCGCGTAGGAGGGCTTGGGTGGGATAGGCCGGGTCGAAGGCGACGATGCGGTCGGCGGCTTTGCGCGTTGTGTCGTTCGGCCGGCAGCAGCTTGGGCGAGGCGGCTGCGGCGCTCCAGTAGCCCGTGCGGCAGCACCGGATCAGCTAGGCCAGGGGAGAGCGCGGGGTCGAGGACGATGTCGGCGTGCACGGCATATCCGTGACGGCGCAGGTCGGTTACCGCCTGGCGTGTGCGGCGGTGGCCGTCACGCTCGGGTTCGCTGAGTCGATACAGCCCGGGACGGGCGGGTACGGGTTCGAACTGCTCGCGGGTCAGAAACCACTCGGCCAGATGCGGGGATATCTGCGGCGTCGCGGCGGCGACGAAGCCCAGGTCGGGGTGTGTGCCGAAACGGAAATGGTCAGGCAGGGGGAAACCTCTTCTTTGGGGGTGTCAGCGGTGCGCGTTCGCCGGCCGGGGAGTGGCGGGCTGGGGCGGGCGGGTGGTGAGCAGACGCGGGGTGGGCGCGGACAGCGCCACCTGTCCACCGGGGACAGCGGCGCGGGCCTGGCGCTCGAACGCTTCGCCGTCGGCGAGCCAGGTCGCGATCTGCGGCAGGACGGTGGCCCCGAGCTGGCTGCGTACCTGGCTCCACTCCGGGGCCGACAACGTCGCGGGAATGGAGTACAACTCCGCGCGCAGGTCCTGGAATTCGGCCCAGGCATCCTGGCTGCTGGCGAGCGCGTCGCGCAGCCGGGCCAGCGCGGCAGCGTCCTGCGGCCAGGCACTCGCGGAGGGCCGGCAGCGGCTGAGCAGGAGAGGCGCGTGCTGCAGGACATCTTGGAAAGAGCGCCAGCCGCGGTCGGCGTACGATCGCTCCATCTCTTTCAGCAACCGCGGGTTGTCGAACGGCATGCCGTCGCTGTACCGGCCGGACTCTGCAATCGCCTGCAGGGTCTCGTGGTCCGGGCGGATCCGGTTCAGCGCGGCCATGACGGTGTCGAGCCGCCGGTGGTGCAGGGCGCTGCGGTAATCGGGCAGGAAGGTGTGGGCGACGGCCTGCGCGGCGAGCTCCGCCTCGGCGGGCAGCACGATGCTGCGGGGCGCGTGCGGGTCATCCCAGTTGTCGTCGTACTCCTCGGTGGCGAAGGCGCCCAGGAGATAGCCGCTGGCGTGCCCGGGACGCTCGATCAGGAGCAACGCGGTGCCGGCTGGGTTCTCCAGCACGATTGCGCACCGAACGTGGTCGTGGACCATGGCCTGGAAGAGGTCGCCGCTGTCCCACAGCGAGCCGACGATGTCCTCCTGCCAGTGTCGGCGGGGGTAGGTCTCCACCGTAGCGGTCCAGGCGCCGGGCAGCCGTGCGGCGATGTCCTGGCCGGTGTCGCCGAGGTAGGGGCGGCTGCTGGTGGTGATGCTCACACCGTGGTCGTGGGCCCGGTGCACCAAGGCGCTGGCTGTATCGCGGACTGCCTGCGCCCCACGCAATGGGGTGGCGAAGGCCCCGCCGGGCAGGGAGTTGAAGCCGGCTTCCTGCAGGGCGTTGCGGGCGTCGAGGAACCTCAGGGCCTCGGCGTGAAGTCGACTTGAGCGGGTTCGCCCCAACTGGCCTTGCTGGTGGGGTAGGTGGCAACATGCGGCAGGCGCGGTTGCCAGCGATCATGTGAGTGTCTACGTCCCATGATCCTTG